>DATGKC010000289.1:0-9583 GCA_035294845.1 Planctomycetaceae bacterium
GTCGCTCACGCCGATCGTGTTGAACCGCATGCCCACCATGCCGCTCTCTTGCACCCCCGCTTTGACCCTTTCGGCCAACTTGTTGAGGTGCATGTTGCAGGTGTTGCCCTCGTACCACACGCTGGCAATCCCCACCTGCGCCTTTTGCATGTCGGCGTCCGTGAGACCGGTGCCGTACAGCATGGCCTGCGAAGCGCCTTGCGATCGCGGCTGAGTGATGCGCGCGCTGTACTTGTTGATGCCCTGCGTCTGTGCCGCGCTTGCCATCCCGGGATCCTTTGAATTGCCAATTCTGCAGGTAAAAACCGAGCGTTTCACTTTGGCATGTCGTCCACCATTCGTCAACCGGATCGAGGATTTGACGCAAAAGCCCAAGTTGCTATCCTTTAGAACGCCGGAGAGGTGACAGAGTGGTCGATTGTGCTGGTCTCGAAAACCAGTAGGGATGCAAGTCCCTCGGGAGTTCGAATCTCCCCCTCTCCGCTGTAGAAACGCCCCTGGATCGGTCGATATTTCCGGTAATGGCGCATTTGACGCCGGTCGAATCGTCTTACCGGGTCCAATCCGGCCAATGCGTTGCGGAAGTCTTTTTTCGCCGATCGCATGATGGTCTTTCTCGGGGCAGCTAGCGTTTTCATTCTGGCGGCGTGGCTGGGCGTGCATGTCTTTTGGATCGCGCGCTTCAACGCGGCGATCCGCGCGTCACGTCCCTGTCGAGTCCCCGATGACGCTTTACCCAAAGTCGCCGTCGTGCTCTCGCTGCGCGGGGCCGACCCTTTTCTCGACCGATGCCTGGCCGGATTATTCGCCCAGGATTACCCAGATTACGACGTGAGGATCGTCATCGACTGTGCCACCGACCCGGCGTGGGACGTCGTCGAGCGCGCCGTTGCGCGGCACCGGGCGCACAACGTGACGATCGAAGCGCTCAAGGCGGCGCGGCGGACCTGCAGCCTCAAGAACAGCTCGTTGATCCAGGCCGTAGCGAACCTCGACCGCTCCCACGGGGCGGTCGTCGTCGTCGATGCCGACGTGGTGCCGTATGCCAACTGGCTTCGCGATCTGGTTGGTCCGCTCGTCCGCCCGGGTGTCGGCGCCACATCCGGCGTGCGTTGGTTCATGCCCGAGACGGCCGACGTGGGAAGCCTGGTGCGGTATCTGTGGAATTCGGCAGCGATCCTGCAGATGCGCGCCTTTGGTATCGGCTGGGGAGGTTCGCTGGCCATCCGCGCCGACCTTTTGCGCGACGCGGAGTTGATCGAGAAATGGTCTAAGATACTCTTTGAAGACACATTTACGGCCAATGAGCTGCAACGACTGGGCCACAAGCTGGAGTTCGTGCCGGCGGCCACGATGGTCAATCGGGAGTCGATCGACCTCGCAGGGAGCGTGCGATTCATCACGCGCCAATTGCTCAATGTGCGTCTTTACCACGACAGTTGGCGAGCGATCTTATGGCTTACCGCTCTCACGACGCTTGCATCGGTCACCGTGTGCGCAACAGCCGCGTGGGGCGCTGTGATCGGGCAATGGGCCGTTGCCGCGGCGCTGGGGACGTGTGCGGCGGCTTTTCCGGCGGCATTCACGCTGTTGCTTTTGTGGCTGGAAGGCGCGGTCCGCAAATCGGTTCGCTCGCGGGGAGAAGCCACGCCGCCCCTGTCGTGGCATGTCGTGTGGGCTTTGCCGTTCACGCAATTCGCATATGTTGGCTGCGTCTTGTGGGCGCTGCGAAAGAGAAAGGTCGAGTGGCGCGGCATCACGTACCGATTGCACGCGCCGCATCGCATTCGGCTGATCAAGTATTCCCCTTATCAGCCGGCCAAGAGCGAGAGTGTGCCGCTGTCGCTGTGATTGCTCGGCCGCGAAGCTGGAGGGAATCGACGGCCACGTCGCCCGCTCGGGCTCGCGGAAATTCGCGAAAGTCGATGGGGACGCCCGACTCGCGGGCTCGCCGCGCAGCCGAGCTGGGCGAAGCGCCATTCGCCTCGCCGTCGGAAAGAACGAGAATTCGCGCGGGCCGGTCGCGCTGCACCAGATTCAGCGCCTCGTGCAAGGCTTCATTGAGGTCGCTGCCGTCGGGAAGGATTTCCTTTGTGAAAGCCGTGAGAACCGATTCGGCCGAGAGTCGGCTTTCGACCGCGGGCTTGGCGCCGAACGTCACCAGGCCCACGCGGTCGCCGGCGCGGCGCCTGGCCTCGAGGTTCTCGATCAGCTCGCGGATCCGCGGTTCGGCTTCGGCCGGCAGCGAGCGCGAGCGGTCGGCCACGATGATGAGGTCGATTCCCTTTCCTCCCACGTTCACTTGCGGCCCTGTCATGGCCAGCAGCAACAAGAGCAAGAGGGCGATTCGCAGCGCGCCGGTGGCGCCTTTGGCTCGCCCCCAGCGCCGGTACGCGAACCACAAGGGAATCGCCAGCAAAAATAGCTCGGGAATGAGAAAGCGGATCATGGCGGCCGCTTTTGAGGAAAGGCCAGCTTTGAACGCTGCGCGAGCCAGGGCGAACGATACAACGCTAATCCACGTACGCAAATTCGTTCAGATTGTAGATCACCAGGCACAGCGCTTCGAGGGCCACGCGCGCGGCGTTCCGCGGCGGATTTTGCGGCGCGGCCTGGTCTTCTTCGGCGACGCGCCGCGCCTGGCGTTCGAGAAACGCCAGGGCAGCGGCTTTTTCTTCGGCACTGGGGCTGCGTGAAAGCGCCAGGCGATAGGCGCGATCGATTTGCGCGACCGGATCGGCGTCGGCCTCACGCGCGAGCCGCTCGGCGAAATGTTTGGCCTCACGGTTCAAAAATTCGCCGTTGAGCAGAGTCAGCGCCTGGGTGGGAATTGTCGAAACGGGGCGCTGCTCGCAGGAGGCGTTTGTGTCGGCGAAATCGAGCAGGTCCAGCTCGGGAACAAGCAGCGAGCGCTTGACGAAGACGTAAATCGAGCGCCGCGCCGACTCGCGCTCATCGAATTTTCCCCAGCCATCGCCGGGTCGCGATTGACCTTCGAGCACTTCGCGGGCGATTTTCGGGTAAACTCCCGGCCCGCCGAAGCGCGGGTTCAACTGGCCGCTCACGAGCAGCACCGCGTCGCGCACTCCCTCGGCTTCGAGTCGGCGGTATCGGAAGTGCGACAACAGAGCGCCGTCGGCGTCGGTTTTTGCCCGCTCCAATGAAACTTCGCTGGATTGGCCGAACGTGTTGCTGAGCACGATCAGTTTATGAATGGCCTTGAGCCGCCAGGACGCCTGACGCGAGGAACGCAATTCATTGGCCAGCCAGTCGAGCAGCTCGGGATGCGACGGCGAGCTTCCCATGACCCCGAAATCGTTTTCGGACGCAACCAACCCTTCGCCGAAATGTCCCTGCCAGAGGCGGTTGACGATCACGCGCGGGACCAGCGGATTTGTCGGATCGGACATCCAGCGGGCCAGCGAAAGCCGCCGCCGCGACGTGTGGGATTCCGCGGCCGGCGCGACCATCGGCGAGCGGCAAGCGGCCAGCACCGACGGAAAGCCCGCCTCGACGGCGCCGGCGGGGGCGGCGGGGCTGCCGCGGCGGAACACCTGCGTCACCGGCGGTTTTCCGGCCGGCTCGCGCCAGATATAGGCGTGCGGGAGCGAATCGGGGGCCGCTGATTCGATGGCTTTCACGGCGGCCTGAAATCCGTCGCGCTGCTTTTTCTCATCGGCCGTCAGGGCGCGAGCCAGTTCTTCGTCAAGCTGCTTTTTCGTTTCTTTCACGAGCCGCCTTTGCGCGCTCGTGCGCTCGCTTTCGGGAAGCTTGTGCGCGTCGAACGCCTCGCGCGCGAGCTTCGTGGGGCCGCTCGCGAAATAGCGCTCGCGAACGACGCGGTCGAGCGCCTGGAGCTCGTCGTGCAGCGCTTTCAGGGCCGATTCCTGACGCGCGGCGGCCGCGGCGTAAGAGGCCAGCTCTTCCCGCGTGCCGACCGGCACATCGAGGTCGGCGCGATCCTTTTGCGGACGTTTGAGCGGCTCGAAGATCGCCAGCATCCGCGAATAGTCGAGCTGCGAAATGGGCTCGAACTTGTGATTGTGGCAGCGGGCGCACCTGAGCGTCATGCCCAGAAACGTCGCCGAGACCGTTCCCACGATGTCGTCCAACTGATCGTAGCGGTCGATCGTCGGCTCGGCCGGCTCGTCGTCCCACGTTCCCAGGCGCAAGAATGTCGTGGCGATCATCGTTTCGGCGCTGTGGTCGTCGAGCTCGTCCCCCGCCAGTTGTTCGGTAAGAAAACGGTCGAACGGTTTATCGGCGTTGAGCGAGTCGATGACGTAATCGCGGTAGCGCCAGGCGTGCGGCTTGTTGCCGTCGCGCTCATAGCCGTTGGTGTCGGCATATCGCACGACATCGAGCCAGCGGCGTCCCCAGCGGATTCCATAGTTCGGGTCGGCCAACAGGCGATCGACCACGCGCTCCCGCCGATCGGCCGACGAGTCGTTCAAAAAAGCGTCGACCTCTTCCGGCTTGGGGGGCAGACCCACAAGATCGAAAAAGACGCGGCGCAGCCACGCGCGATCGTCCGCGGGGGGCGAGGGCGCGAGCCCCTTTTCGTGCAGCTTCCTCAGCACAAAGGCGTCGATCGGGTTGGCCACCCACTGGCCATCATGCAAGGGCACCGGAGGCGCGACCGGTTCGATGGGGC
The DNA here is from genome assembly GCA_035294845.1 of Planctomycetaceae bacterium. Classification (GTDB taxonomy): domain Bacteria; phylum Planctomycetota; class Planctomycetia; order Planctomycetales; family Planctomycetaceae; genus JACQFH01. Next base: position 4,655 of record DATGKC010000289.1, read on the forward strand.
GAAACGCCCAATGGCTCAAATCGTCGCTGGTGAGATCGATTCCGTAAATCGCGGGATCGGCCGGTTCAACCGGCTTCGGTTGTCCAGCGGCGTCATCGGCCGAAATGCGCGCATCCAGGCACCCCGCGCCGGCAAGGAGCAGGGCGACCGTGAAAAGCGCCACTTGTCGCGTTGTGCGTTGCATGAATCCATTTTGATGTGGCGACAGACATCCCGCAAGGCGAGAGCCGGGCGCAGCCGAAGGCCGTAACCAAAACGATTCAAAAAGACAAATGACCGCAGATTTCGCGGATATGCGCGGATGTGCAAATTGACCCTCGTCGTGTTTATCCGCGCGTATCCGCGGTTCTTCACCGCCCTAAAAATCTTCGCGGCACGCAGAGAACCAAACTTTTAGTAGGTAGTACGAAACACACGAAAAAATTCTCCGGCGCCACACAGCAACCGCCGGTACGAAAAAAAATGTGACAGAAAAATTTGGGACAGGAAAATTGGGCCGATCGGCGCGCGAAATTCGGTTTTCGATCGCACGCGGCCGACTGGCGCCAAGCTCGTTCTCTGTGTCCTCGGCGCCTCTGTGGTTCAAATTCTACTGTCGTTTTTTTGAACCACAGATTTCACGGATATCACTGATGAGTGAACAACTGTCAGAATCCCTGGCCGGGGACTCCGCCTCCGGCGGCTGGGCCGGTTCCCGGGCGGACGAGCCGGTTGCCGCCGACGGTCAGGGTTTCCAGGCACAGCGGAATTCGTTCGGTCATCCGTTCGGACGAGTCGACGTCTTCCGGAAGCACGAAGAGGACCAGTACCTGCACGTCTCCTTGCTCATAAAGGTAGAGCCGAAACTCGCGCCGCAGGCCGCCGAGGTCCGAATTCGGGGCGAATCTCTGGTACCTGTAAGAGATCGGCTTCACAAAGGTCCCCGGTTTGGTCGGGAATTTTTCGGTCGACTCGGTCGATTCATCGACCGACTCGTGGACCGCATCGCCCAGCGAGCGAACGAATTCGCTGTAGAATTTTTTGGCCTCTTCAGGCTCTCGGCGAGCTCGTGATTCGTCATCACATACAGGTAGCCGTCGCCGTCGACAAGCGTGTTGGTTTCCGTCGCGATCTTGAGGCCGGCCTGGAAGGCCCCTCGCAGGCCCGGCAGAAAAACGTTCATGTACTTGGGCTGACGGTCGTCAAGAATTTCTTCCGTCTCGTCTTCGTCGCTCTCATCGGCTTCCTGGCCGTCTGCGGGGGCGGCCTTCTTGTCGGGCGCGGCCGGGGTCTTTGCCGGAGGCGCTAAAAGCGTAAATTGCATGGGGACGCGCAGGCTGATGCCAGTGCCGCCATCCTCCCAGGCGCCCTGCAAGTGCTGGTTCAAAAGATCCATGTGGGCAAACAGGATCTTCGTATTTTCGAGCCGCTGTTCATAGAGCTCGTAACCGCATCCGGCCACGCAGACGAAGACCAGCGGTGCCCACACGCCCATGCGACGCCGAAATCTCCCCGCCGCGCGATGGCCCTGTTCACGCATGATCATCTGCCTCCCGAGAAGGTCCCGGATTTTCGGATTTGTGGCGTCAGCCCTCGCTCATTCGGTTACAGTCATTGCCCATCCGATGGGTCGCCCGCTTCGTCGGGGCCCTTTCCCTGATCTTCAGCCGGGTTATCGTCATCGGGGCTTTCCTCGCCGGCGCTTTCGTCACCCGGCTCTTTCGCCGCATTCGCGTCGAACGGGTCGGAGGATGGCTTGTCGGACTTGGTTTCATCGCCCGTTTTCTTGTCTTCGGCGGATTTGGCCTTTTCTTTTACGAGTTCCTTGCGGCTCAAGTGCAACTTGTTGAAGTTTTCCGCCGAAATCACGTAGTACCAGTTTCCGAATCGGGCGTTCAGCTCTTCAACTTTCTTCTTGCCTTCTTCGATCTTCTGCTCGTACGCCTTGAGGTCTGATTTGTACTGTTTGAGCTTTTGATCGTACTCCTTCTTGATCTCATCGGGAGATTTTTCTTTCGGCGCGTCTTTGCCGGTCGGCTCGGCTTTTTTTTCGGCCGCGGCATCCTTCCTTGCCGCATCGTCCGGCTGGGCGTCGTCATCGGCCTTGTTTTGATCGGCGGACTCATCGGATTCCTTGTCATCGGCGTCGTCGGATTTTGCATCCTCCGGATCGTCGGCCGCCGGATCATCGGCATCGTCGAGAACCGAGGGCGGGCCGCACTCATCCTGCGGGCCGCCCGTCTCGTTGTCGCCGTCATCGGATTCGTCCTGAAGCGTTTCCGTGGTCGGTGCATTGGGCTTGTCCGCTGCATCGCCGCCGGGGGCTTCATCGTTCGCCTGCCGATCACCCGCTGATTTCTTTTCGGATGTCGTTTTTTTTGCCGGCTTCTTTTTTGCCGGCGTTTCTTCTTCGGCCAACCCTTCGGGTTTTTCCGGCTCTTGGGGCTTTGGGCCGAGATATTCTTCGTCGAATTGGGTCGTCACGAACAAGTAACGGCTGGGTTGCTTGTTTTGGGCGGGCTTTTGATCTTCTTTCTGTCCCTCTTCCGCATCCTTTTTTTTGTCGGCTTCGATGCCCACTTCGATTTCCGCCTCGTCGCCCAGAAACGTCTCACCGAATTTGAGCGTGTAGACGACTCCCTTGTTCGTGGCGGCGACCAGTTCTCCCTGATCGGAATAGAGTTTGAGCTGTTTACTGTTTTGGTCGGGCACCAGCTCATAGCCGCGGCTTCTGAGGTCGAGCAAGATGGCGTCCAGATCGGACTGCTTCTTGACGTAGTCGCGGTCGAGCGTCAGATCGGCGCGCAGCCCTTTCTGTTTGGGACGCACGCCGACCAGCCGCAGGTCGTCGAGCGCGCTGAGCATGGCGTTGACCTTGGAAACATCGACTTCTTCGGTCGCTTCGTCGAGACCTTCCAACTTCCAGGGATCGGTCGATTTTTCGCGCTCCAGCTTATTGATCTCGCCCTCGTTGAGAACTCCCCGGTCGCGGTCGATCGAATAGTTATTGACCACGATTTCGTTGAGATCGTCGCGGTTGAGCTTCAGCAGATCGGTCTCGACCCAATCGGCGAACTTGGTCGAAAGGTCGATGTCGATCTTGGCGACGTAGGTCGAGTCTTCGCCAGGCATCCGCACGAAATAAAAGCCGGGGCGGTCTTTGAGCTGCTTGCCGATGATCATGTCGACCAGCACGGTTTCGCCCTTGCTGAGGGTGATTCGCTGGCCGCGGCCTTTGAGCTTGGCTTGATCTTCATCGAGCGGGTCGATGACTCCGAGCTGCTCGTGATACTGCTTGGAAGTGCTGGCGAGTTGGTCGCGCTTGATGTGCATGGCCGAGGCGGCGGTCTTGGCGAGCCGATCGGCGCCGTCAGCCGGGTAGTTATGATGCGAGGGGATCGTCCACTTGCCGTTCTCGAACTTGACGCCGAAAGGCTTGATGCTGGCCTTGGCTTCGTCGAAGCTGACGACACGAATCGAGGTGGGTTCGTTGGGATCGGTGAAGTCGGGGTAGAACTCGGTGCCGACCTTGGCTTTGACCAATTCGTCGGGAGTGATTTCCACCGACGGGCTGAGCCACCAGGCCAGGCCCACGCAGGCCACGGCCACGACCGCATAAATCACTGTTCGTCGCGTTTCATTCATGGGTCAGTCGTCCTCATTTCCTGGCCACCAACCGGTCGGGCACGATGCCTTCCCGTTCGCTCTTGATGCGGTAGGCATATACAAAAATGCCCAGGATCAGCGCCGGAATCGGCGGCACAGCCACCGCCAGCATCCAGGCGCCGTCTTCAATCGAACGCACCTCGCGCTCGGTGTGGTCTTTGCTTTCTTTGATCTTCCGCTTTTTGCTGTTCTGGATGTTGGTTTCCAGCACATTGAGCTCCCGCTGTTTGCGCTGGCGGGCCGCTTCAACCATGATTCTCTGCGTTTGCTGGTCGAGCGTCTTATCGGCCAGGATCTTGTTGACCTCTTCATCGTATCTTTTGCGCGCATCGTCGAGGGCCTTCTTGGCTTCCTCGTCGGCCTCGATGGATTCTCGTTTTTGCACGGCCTTGAACTTGTTCGTGCTGGCTTCGACGGTCGTGAGCGTGCGGTGCGCCGCCTGGCGCGAGCGCAGTTCAAGCAGCGCCCTTTCCCCGGCCAGCTCGTCGACCGCGTTGAGCACGAACGTGATGTTGTCGAGCTTCAGTCCCTGCCAATCCTTGTCGCGGATATAGAAAAACGGGTCGGAAACCATGTCCATGTCGGCGACAAACACCACGTTGAGTCCGGCCGATTTTCCCGAGTCCGGTTCTTTCTCGTCTTTCTCGCCCGAACTGCCGCCGGCCGTTCCGCTGATCCGGGCCGCGATCACGCCGGGAATGTTCTCCCGCACGGGGGGCTTGTCGAGCGGCACGGGAAATTGCTGGATGCCCATGAAGCCGCTGACGACGTAGTCGTCCCAATCGTAGGTGACTGCCGCCGGGCTGGCGTAGAGCAGGGGCTCGAATTTCAACTTGCTGTTTTCGTTGGCCTTGATCCAGCCGGGGTAGAACAGCATCATCTCTTGCAGCCCTCGAGTGATGCGGCTGTCAGGGCTGAAGCCCGACCGGGATCCATACGAGGGAGTAATGTAGACCACGTCGGCGAGGTTCCAGGCTTCGAGCAGCTCGCGGATTTCGGGATGCGGATCGTGCTGCGGGTCCCACACGGTTTCCGTCGTGTGCCAGACGATTCCCAACGCATTGCAAAGCCTGGTCGCCAGGCCCTTGTCCGCTTTTTCCTGAGGCGGAGGGCCGCCGCCCATCATTCCCATCGGGCCGCCGGCGCGGGGCTTGGGCTGATGCGGCGCGAGGCCCGGCTGAAAACGGGGGAACGGATCGTCGATGATGAGAGTCGGCTTGCCTTGATTGATGTAGCTCACCAGGCTGGCCATTTCGGGATCGGTGAGCGATGAAGGCATCACGG
>DATGKC010000290.1:0-2544 GCA_035294845.1 Planctomycetaceae bacterium
CGGTCAAGAGCCTCTGCGACTGGATCGTCACCAGCGGCAACGCCCGCGAGATCATCGAGCGCGTGCCGCGGGAAAAGGAGATTCTGTTCGTCCCCGACCGGCACCTGGGCCGGTATTTAATGGAGGTCAGCGGGCGGAAAATGATTCTCTGGCCGGGGGCCTGCATGGTGCACGAGATTTTCAGCGTGCAAGACCTGTTGCGGGCCAAGCGGCACAATCCCGATAGCATCGTGCTGGCTCATCCTGAGTGCCCCCAGAGCATTCTCGAGGCCAGCGACGTGATCGGCGGCACCGAGCGGATGCGCAAATATGTGGCGGCGATCGAAAAACCGGCGACGTTTCTGGTCGCCACCGAGGCCAACATGCTGCACCCCCTGATGAAGGCAGCCCCGCAGCACACTTATATTCCCGTGCCGGGCGTGATGGAGTCAGAGGGCAAAACCTGCGCCTGCAACCGCTGCCCGCACATGGCCCGCAATACGCTTAGGGCCGTGCGAAACTGCCTCGAATCCGGCAAACCGGAAATCGCCTGGCAGCCTTACTTCGAGAAGGCCCAGAGCGTGCTCAAAAAGAGCCTGCTGGAATAAATCACGGCGAATCGGGAATCCCGCGGCCTTCCTTGCCGATCGTAGTCGCCGGCGAATCGTCGATCACCAATTTCGTTCCCTTCGTGCCGGTTTGCTTATCGAGCTCGGCATTGAGGGCGGGAAGCACGCGCTCGATGTGATTGACCAGCGTAATGCCGCCGCCGCCGGCAAACAACAGCCCGACCGGGTTCCTGTTCATGTCGACCACGAGCGAGCCGGAATCTCCGGGCATTCCCAGGGAAACGAATCCATTCGTGCCCGAGACCTCGATCTGGTTCGTGAAATTGGCCGCTCCGGCCTGATAGCCGACGGTCGCGAGCACGTTAAGCCCGGTGACGATTCCCTGCGTGTAGCCGCTCGTCCTTCCATACTTTTGCACGGTTTGGCCGAGGAACGCGGCCACAAGCGCCGACTTCGGGACCCCGTAGCCATCCACGAGCGTCGACGTATTCACGAACTGCGCCGACGTGCGGATGATCGCCGTGTCGACTTGATTCGTCCCGCTCGACGAGAAGTCGATGGGAACGAATGCGGCAAGCGTACCAATGATGTCCGACGCCAGGCCCGTGAAACAATTGTCGTCGAGCGGCGAGGGGGCCACCGCGGGATTGCCGATGGGCGCGTTATTCTCATCGGCCCACACGTGGTTATTGCTGAGCGCAAAAATACCGCCGGTCTTCAAGTCTTTTAGCCGGCAGCCGCAGGTGGCCGCCGCGCAGAGTGTTCCATTCGCACCCGGATCGAAAATTGCCGTCGTTCCGATGGGAATCGCGCGGGGCAATCGCGTTTGCCGCTCTGGCGTGATTTGGAAAGCGTGCAGCGGTCCCGTGAGGACTTCCACGACCGCCACGTTTTCAATTTGCGTGGGGATTTTGGGATTGTCGGCTCCGGTCGTGTAGACCTTGATCACCACGTTGCCGTCGTCGTCAAGCCCGGTCGCCGTGCCGGTGATTCCCTTTTGCTTCGCCAGCGCCGCGTGATTGCGATTCTGGACGTCCATCACCTTCTGGACGATGGCCGGGTTGGGGCCCTGTTGCGGAGCGGCCGCCTGATTGGCGCCGCCGCCTTTGCCCACGCCTCCGGTGGCCGGGGCGCTGGATTTTGCAGGTGAAGTCGACGAGGCCGTTCCGCCGCCCTGAGAGTTCGAATTGGAGTTGGTCGAAGAGCTGCCGCCCTGGCCGGAAGTGGCGTTGCCGCCGCTCGAACTCCCCGAGCCCGGCGGAAGCCCGCCGGCGCCAGAGCCGCCGCCTGAACCCCCCGACAACCCCGAGCCGTCTGCCGCCTCAGCGCTATTGTCGGCCCCTTTCTTGCCCTTCTTTTTCGCGTCGGCGCGGGCCTTTTTCTTGGCATTTTTCTTCGATGTGGCTGTCGAGTCGGCTTTGTCCTTGGCCGAAAGAACCGGCGCGTGCTGCGAAGCCAGGCACAGCGCAAAGACCGCAAAAAACGTCACCGCCGAACGAGCGCACCACCGCAAACCGCTCATGAAACCCCCAAATCGGAAAAAAAGCCTCGAAGTGAACAGCACGGAACCGTCTAGCTAGTCTACCCGGTTTCAGGCGCGAATCAACTCAATTTCCGTGAAAATCGGCATAATCCGCGCGGCCCATGCACCCGATCCGGGCGCAGGCCGGCGAGAGACGGATGGCCGCAAAGGCACTGCAAAGTAGTCATCCCGCTCCGTCGTGATGAGTCTCGTGGCCCCACCTGCGCATCCCTCCACTCAAGACATACCGACCCCGCCCCCGCGCACTTCGAAATAACGCGGCCCCCCGGAACACCCAGCCCGGGACCGAGGGCCGCAACAAAAACGATTCAAAAAGACAAATGACCGCGGATTTTGCGGATACGCGCGGATGCACAAATTGACCCCTCGTGGTATTTATCCGCGCGTATCCGCAATGCAAACAGTTCATATTTGCGCGCCGCGCGAAGAATTTCATGCGGCGACCTCGGTAAG
>DATGKC010000291.1:0-10095 GCA_035294845.1 Planctomycetaceae bacterium
AAAGCGACACGACCTCCTGCACGAGCTGCACGGGAGAAACCGGCAAGTGTTCGACCTGCATTTTTCCGGCCTCGACTTTTGACAGATCGAGAATGTCGTTGATGAGCGCCATGAGATAGTTCCCGTTCCGGCGAATCGTCTGCAGGTTGCCGTAACGATCGGCGGCGGGCATCTGCTCGGCGGCTTCGTCGAGCAGCACGTCGGTGAAGCCGAGGATGGCGGTGAGGGGAGTCCGCAGTTCGTGGCTCATGTTGGTCAGGAATTCGCTCTTGGCGCGGTTGGCGTTGACCACGGTGCTCAGGGCGTCATCCTTCAGCTTTTCGTAAATCGACGTAAGCGAAAAGACAACCAGCGCAATGCCCGTGATCGTCGATGTCGTCCAGATCAGACGCTGGCTCTCGTCCAGATGTCGCATCATCGAGAATTCGGGACGGGCCACGAAAGCGAGAAGGGCAAACATGCTCAGCGTGGCGGCGAGCCAAAACATGCCGAAGCGGTAGCCGACGAGCAGAGTGGCGGCCATGGGGACTGCCACGAACCACGCCAGCACAGGCGAGGTCACGCCACCGCTGAAAAAGCAGCAAATCGACAACACGCTGTAGAGGACGACCACCACCACCGTGGCTGCCCAGACGACCGATCGCGTGATCTTGAGCAGCCCCAGCGTGACGAACCCGAACGCGCCGGCGATCAGAATCGCATCGGAGATGATCGGCGCCATCAGCAGCCGGTAAATCAACCCGAACACCGGCGACCAGACCATGAGCGCCAGCGTAAAGGCGACCAAAAGCCGGGCGCGGCGCCTCGTGTCGGCGTCGGCCGTCTGCAGCTCTTGCGGGATGAGCCAGTTGAAATAACGGCGCAGGGCAGGCATTTCGATCAAATCTAGATCAGAATCCGACGCCGTTATGTCGATTCGCGGCGCCATGAGAGCGCTTGCGAGGAAGATCGGAGGTCGGCCCGAATTTGCCGTCTCTAGCGGCTGCGCCGCCGCATTCGGCCGCGTCGGGCGAAACGATCTTGCCACCTGGATTTGCCGGTTGAACCGGCTGCGCGGACCTTAAAGGCCCAAAGCGGAAGGATACTCGCATCCCCGGTCGCTGCACCGCGCGGGAAGTTTTCCCCGCGTGCGATTACGTCATGCTCAAGTGCAAGAGGACATAGCTGCGTGGCGGAAGCACAAGGGGCATGCGCGGCGCCGGCCGCGGGGGCTCCAGGTCGCGGGGGCTCACGCGATCGGGATGCTCGAACGTATTGAATGCCTTAAGGTCGGCGCCCGTGAGCACCTGGCAGGCCAGCACGCGCGCCGGGGGCGAATCGCGCCACACAATCGACAGTTCGCGCTCGCGCTCCAGGTCGCGATTGAGAATCAGGCAGGTGAGGCGCCCCGCTTCGGGCTCGAGCGTCGCCGCCGCGTCGATATAGGGCACCGGGCCGACGCCCGGGACATCATAGCCGGCCGACTTGACCGACAGATCGAGCACCTTGCCCCGGGCATATTTGAGCGCCCAAAGGTAGGGGAAGTAGATCGATTGTCGCAGCACGCGCTCGGCATTGGTCGCCAGCGGGGCGATGACATTCACCAATTGGGCCAGGCAGCCGATGCGAACCCGCGCCGCCTTTCGGATCAGCGAGTTCAAGATGCCGCCGACCAGAAGCGCGTCTTCGAGGTTGTAGACTTCTTCGACCAGGTGCGGGGCTACTTGCTGCTTGCCGTCGAGCTGCATTTCGCGGTACCAGACGTTCCATTCGTCGAACGACAGCCACAGCCGTTTGCGCGAGCGCAGCCGGGCGCGAATCAAGTCGCAGACTCCCAGCACCTCGTCGATCTGCTGCTCGAAACTCAGATTGAGCGCGATAAATCGCTCGCTTTTGCCGTCGGTGTCGCGGGTATTATTGACGTAGCGGTGCAACGAGACCGCGTCGACGTCGTTGTAGCATTGCTCGAGCGCCTGGCGATCCCATTCCAGGTAGGTCGGCATGAACGGTCCGCTCGATCCGCAGGCCACGAGCTTGATGTCGCGATCGACGACCCGCATTTGACGCGCGGCGTCGGCCGCCTTCCGCCCGTACTCGCCGGCCGTCATGTGCCCGATCTGCCAGGGACCGTCCATCTCGTTTCCCAGGCACCAGTGCTTGACTTTGTGCGGCTGCACGGCGCCGTGCGCGCGCCGCAAGTCGCTCCAGCGCGTGCCTTGCTCGAGGTTGCAGTATTCGACAAGGGCGGCGGCCGTCTCGGGCGTGCCGGTGCCGAGGTTGACGGCGAGCAATGGCTCGGAGTCGACCTTGCGGCACCAGGCGATGAACTCGTTGGTGCCAAAGGCGTTGGTCTCGATCGAATTCCAGGCGCGCTCCAGCACGCGCGGCCGCTTGTCGCGCGGGCCCACTCCGTCGAGCCAGTTGTATCCCGAAACGAAGTTCCCTCCGGGATAGCGCACCATGGGCACTTCGAGTCCGCGAATCTCGTCGAGCACGTCGCGGCGAAAGCCCGATTCATCGGCCAGCTTCGAGCCGGGTTCGAAAATCCCGCCGTAGATGGCGCGCCCGATATGTTCCAGGAACGAGCCAAACAGCCGCCGGTCCAAATCGGCCGAAGTGCGTGCCGGGTCGATCAGCAGCTCGGCCGGCGCCGCGGCCTTCGTCTGAGCGCGACCTGCGCGCGGTTCAAAACCGCCGGCCGAAAATGCCAGTCCACAGCCCACGGCTGCGCGAAGAAAGCCGCGGCGTTTTATTCTGGGCATCGAATCGCTCCTGAATGCGGGACCATTGAATGGACTTTGCAGGATACAAGTCTTATGGCGCCGATGACAGTCTGGTGCGCGTCAAACAGGTCCATTGCACCTGTCCTGTGCCGGAGGAGCAAGTCTTCACGGTCGTCCCCGGCAGAAGCCTGATTTTCAGCGGCTAGATATTGGCATCCAGCGGGCGGGACCACCGACCGCGGCGATAGTAGATCGTGGCGGCGATCATTCTGAGCACGACATCGACGCACATGCCCGACCAGGCACCGATCAATCCGCCGGAACAGACGATACCAAAAAAATAGGCAACAGGCAGGCGAATGCCGATCACGCCCACGACGTTGATCACCATCACCGTCCGCGTATCGCCGGCGCCTCGAATGGCGTGGATGTAGACGATCATGACGGCCAGCGGAATCTGGTACCACGACAGAAACCGCAGGGCCGGAATTCCGATGGCGCGCACGGCAGGTTCGGCCGTCATGACGCCGTAGATCAAGTGAGCGCCGAACAGGTAAACGAGCGCCCCCGCGATCGCCACGACGACGCATTGCCGCGCCGCTTCGTTTCCCAGGCTTCGCGCTCGCGCGGGGTCGCGGGCCCCCAGGGAAAGGCCCGTGAGCGTCGCGGCCGCATAGCCCCAGGCCGTGGCGGGCAGGTACGTCAACGCTTCAGCTTCCATACCGATCATATGGGCCGCGGTAAACGCCATCTCTTGTGAGCCGTCACCCAGTCGCGAAATGATCATGAGAAACAGCCATTGTCCGCTCCACATCAAGATTCCGTCGACCGCCGCAGGACCGCCGATCCGCAGAATGCGGCGGATGTCGCGCATCTCGGGAACAAGATAGGCGATGCGAAGCTTCAGATCATGAACGCCGCGGGAAAGAACGCCCAGCATCAACAGGCCACCGCAAATGCGAGCCGTGACCGTTCCCGTCACGATGCCGTCGATTCCCCACTTTTCGATCGGACCAAGCCCGAAAACGAGCGTGCTCGAAAGGATCATATTGAGGACATTCACGACTCCCAGAACGAACATAGGCGTGCGCATGTCGCCCGTCCCGCGCAGCGCCGCCGAGCCGATCAGGCAGTAGCAGAAGAAGACCTGCCCAACGGCATCGATACGCAAAAAGCGGACAGCGACGCGGTACGACTCCCCGTGCAGTTGCTGCATCTGGGCATAGAACGGAGCGAGAATCACCAGCATCGCAAAGACCGCCAGGCCCAAGGCTCCGGCCAGAGTGAGCGAGCGGTTGGCCAGGCGATTGGCCTCATCGAAATCGCCGGCGCCCCGCGCGCGGGCCACGAGCGCGGTCGTGCCGGTCCCCACGAGAGCGAAAACGAGCGTCGCCAGCCAACTGATGTATGACGCGATGCCCACCGTGGTCGTGTACACGCCGACTTCGTGATGGGCGGTGCTCACCTGCCCGGCCAGGTAGGTGTCGAAAAGACTCACGCAGAAATTGAGAAGCTGTTCGCCCAGCGCGGGGAGGGCCAGCGACAGGACGCGGCCCCTGAGAGCATGCTTGTCGAGCGACGCCGGATTGTTGAGCATTCGTTCTGTCGTCGGTTCGGGCATCGTAGTGGCGGATTCTGCTCGACGCGCGCGGCGATTGCAACCCGAGCCGGCCGTTGTCTGCCGCAAATAACGGCGTCGAGCCAATCGCCGCGCGGGATGGATTCCTGAGCCAATTCCGGTAAACTCGTGATGGGCATTCGACTGCGTCGAGATTGGCCGGAATGAACGAACGCACATCAACCAGCTTGTCGCCATCGGCGCACTTTGCCGGCGCGCGCTCGCGGCGTGATTTTTTGTCCCGCGCGGGGGGCGGATTCGGGGCGCTCGCCCTTTACAGTCTGCTGGTGGAAGAGGGAGTTTTTCCCCGCGTGGCAAACGCCGGGGAAGACGGCGCGCCGCACGATGCGTCGCATCAAAGCGCGACAAAGGCGAGATCGCTGAGCCCCCTGGCCGCCAGGCCCGGGCACTTTGCGGGGAGCGCGACGAGCGTCATCTTTCTATTCATGGATGGCGGCCCGAGCCACCTTGACACGTTCGATCACAAGCCCAAAGTCAACGAATACGCGGGCAAGCCCCTTCCCGATTCGATCGAGCGGGTCGTTACGCCCATGGGCATCTCGAACAATCCGCTGTTGCCCAGCCAACGCCAATGGACCAGGCACGGCGCGAGCGGAATCGAAATCTCGGATTGGTATCCGCATCTGGCCAAGTGCGCTGATGAACTGTGCCTTGTGCGCTCGTGCTGGGCCGACGGGCTCAATCACGTGGGCAGCGTGTGCCAGATGAACACCGGCAGCGTTCTGGCGGGGCGGCCGAGCCTGGGCGCCTGGGTCGGCTATGGCCTGGGGACTGAAAACCAGAACCTCCCCGGCTTCGTCGTGCTGCTCGACAACGACCGCGAGCCTCCCGGCGGAAACCGCGTGTGGGGGACCGGGTTCATGCCCGCGACTTTTCAAGGAACGCGGTTTCGCAACGGCAAGACGCCGGTGCTGCATCTCGACGCGCCCGAAGAGCTGGGCCAGGCGCAGCAGCGCCACAAACTCGATTACATCAATCAGCTCAATCGCGCTCACCTGGCGAGCCGCGCGGGAGATTTCGATCTTGAAGCGCGCATCGCGGCTTACGAGCTCGCCTTTCGCATGCAGGCCGAAACTCCCGCCGCCGTCGATCTTGCGCAAGAGACTCGCGCCACTCAGGAGCTTTACGGCCTCGACGACAAGACGACGAGCGCCTTCGGCCGCAATTGCCTTCTTGCGCGCCGACTGGTCGAACGGGGAGTCCGCTTCGTCCAGCTCTATTCGGGCTCGGGGAGCCAGTGGGACGCGCACGCCAAGATCGAAGAGAACCACTCGCGGCTGTGCCGCTCGACCGACAAACCCATCGCCGGCCTGCTCACAGACCTAAAGGCCCGCGGCCTGCTCGAGCGGACATTAGTCGTGTGGGGGGGCGAATTCGGCCGCACTCCCATGTCGGAAAAAGGCGACGGCCGCGATCACAACCCGTATGGCTTCACGATGTGGATGGCCGGCGGGGGCGTCGCCCGTGGGAAGATCGTGGGCGCCACGGATGATTTCGGCCTGAAGGCAGTGGAGCGCCGCGTGCACGTGCGCGATCTGCACGCCACCATTCTCGATTTGCTGGGGCTCGACCACACGCAGCTTATCTACCTGCATCAGGGACGCCCGGAACGGCCCACCGTCAACGAAGGCCGCGTGATCGACGACGTATTCGCATAGCATGATCGAATTGCAGGCCGCCGCCGGCGGCGTCATCTTGCCCGTGCGGGCTCAGCCGGGCGCTCGAAAGAACGGCATCACGGGCATTCATGCCGGGCGGCTCAAGGTCGCCGTCACTGAGCCCCCTGATAAAGGAAAGGCCAACCAGGCGCTGATCCGATTGCTGGCAGAATTATTGGGAATCAAACGCTCGCAAATCATTCTGTTGTCCGGCGCCGCATCGAGCCAAAAGAAGTTCTTGATCTCGGGCATCGAAATGACGACGCTCCAAGAGCGGCTGTCGGAACACGCTTCTGCACGATCGCGTTGATTGGTGCACACGCCATTTGCGGCTTTATCGCGACGGCAGCAAATCGTTCAGTGCGGCTGGAAAGCCCGGCAAAGCCGATTCCGGCTCAGAGAGGTCGGGATGCCAGGCCTTTTCCCATTCGAGACTGAACCAGCCCTTATAGCCGCCGGCCAGAAGCAGGCGCAGCGTTTCAGCGGCGGGGAACTCTCCCGTCCCGAAGAGGACATATTCTCCCGAGCGGTGACCGCTCATCAGGCTCTGGGCGCGGGCCTTGGCGGCCGCCGCCTCTTCCGAGATTTCGCCGGTCGCGCGTTCCACGGAATCTTTCCAGTGAGTGTGACGGACCCAAGGACCGAGCCGCCGGTATGTCTCGGCGATGCGCTCGCCGCAGAATCGCCACGGATGATGCGTGTCCCAGAGCACGCCCACGCGGGGATGGCGCACGTGCATCAGCAATTCCAGCATGAGCCGCGAGTCGGCGAAATCCCCGTGCGTTTCAATCAGCACTTCCACGCCGCCGGCGTGCGAATCGGAATATTCTCCCAGGGCGTCGAGGCCGGCGGCGATATTTCGGAGCACGGCGTGGCGTGCGGCCGGCTCTTTGTCTGAAGGAAGCACGTCGCCAAAGACGCGCACGAAACCGGCCCTCAGCCGCCGGGCCAGATCGACGTACAATTTGCCGATCGCAAGCTGTTCTTCGCGCTCTTCGCGCTCGAGATGATCGAACCGCACCGAGGAAGCGAGCCCGCAGACTTCAAGTCCGGCATCCTCGAGAAGTTCGAGGTTCGAATGGAGCGCGTCCTCATTGAACTCAGGGCGGTCCAGGAGATCGGTTTCTCCGTTCAGCATGCGGATTTCGACTCCGTCGTAGCCATAACGGCCCCCCGCCTCGGCGATCTCCTCCCACGTCCACGCCGGGCAGGCCAACGTCGAAAACGAAACGCGAAGTTTGGGAGGGATAGGCACGCTCATGTGAAACGCTCGCAACTCAAATCGGCAGCAATTCGCAATTTCCGCCAGCGACTTACGTCGCCCAACGACGCGCTCATCGCAGAACTCGCGAGAGCTCAGGCAAACAAACAACTCCCCGTAGCAGAACTCACCAGAGTTCAGTCAAATCAGACAAGTCGCCGTAGCGGAACTCACCAGACCTCAGTCAAACGAGACTGCGGCTCTGAATTCTCACGAATTCAGCTACCAACGGCTCTGAATTTTGGCGACTTCAGCTACGGGTTTTTACACAGACAGGCTAAATCGCAGGCGGCGCCACGCCCAGCGTGGCGGCCAATTTCACAAGCTCCCCCCAATTGCCCTCGTCGAGCGGAATTCCCTGCGCTTGGCGCTTCGCCATCAGCTCGCGCTCGGGATCGCCCGGCAGCGTGATTTTGTCGATGCCGCTGCGGCACGGCGTACTTCGCACGAACGGTTCCAACACCGAAATCTGCGACTGCAAATGCCGCTCGCCCCCGAAATGTCGCGGATCAATCACCAGGAAAAGTACGTCGTTTCCCACCGGGGGCGGCGCCTCGGGGTGCGAGCAGCGCCCTCCGGACAAACCGCCCGTCAGCATTTCGATCATGAAGGCCAGCCCGAATCCCTTGTACGCCTGGTCGCCTCCCATCGGCAAAATCGTGCCGGAGGGGGTCCCGTAGAGTTTCTTGGGATCGGTCGTCGGATTTCCATCGGCATCCAGAATCCAACCCGGGGGCACGCTTTGCCCGGCGATGTGCTTGACGCGCACTTTGCCTTCGGCTGTGGCGCTGGTCCCGAAATCGAGAACGAACGGTCCTTCTTTGCCGCCGGGCATGCCGATGCTCAGCGGATTGGTTCCCAACCGGCCCTCTTTGCCTCCCACCGGAGCGACGCGCTGGCCCGAGCCGTGGCCGTTCGCGCAGATGATCGCGGCCATCCCGCTTTCGGCGGCCATTTCGGAATACTCGCCGACGCGGCCGATGTGCGCGGCCTGCCTTAAGGTGCCGCAGGCGATGCCCAGCGTCCGGGCCTTGGCGATCAGCCGTTCCATCAAATCGCGCGACAACACCTGCCCCAGCCCCCAACCTCCGTCGCACACGAGAGCGGCCGGCGTTTCGCGCTCGATTCGCAGCGATTCGTTCGGCTTGACCCGTCCGTTCTTGATCGCCGCGACATAGAACGGAATTCTCATCACGCCGTGCGAATCGTAGCCGCGGAGGTTCGCACCGATGAGACTGGTGGAGACGATTTTCGCCTCGCGCGGCCCGACGCCGGCGGCGACAAACAGCGACGCGGCGAACTGCGCCAGGGATTCGGCTTTAATGTCAGGCAAAAGTTTGTCCTCAATCGTCGTTATGAGAGCTGCAAAGCAGCAGCCCGCATCTGGGCCGGGGCGCGACTTCGCCGCTGCTTGATAAACTGCTCGCGAAGTCAACAATAATCAAACGGCCGACGGCAATCAAACGCGGCCGATGGCAGCGCCACAGAGTGCGTCACGACACTCGCCGGACCGGTCCATTTGCCGCGCGAATACACGGTTCCAATTGCTCCGGATGCTCCGGTGGCTCGCACGTTAGCGGCTAGGCCAGCACGCGAAATCTCCTGCGAAGCAAGGCCGGGAAACGGCCGATACAATTCTCGCCACACAGGACAGCCGGAACAGAAAACTCAACGTGACTTGCCTCTCTTGACAAATATCTTGAAGATGAACAACACCATGACCGAGAGCCGCGACGCGATCCGCAGCCTGGATGAATTGCGGGCTTTTGTGCACAAAACCCTCTGCGACCGGGAGAATATTCTTGAGGATCAGTTCGGCCTGACAGAATCCGCGCTGATTCGCAGGGGCAAGGATTGCGGCCTGCATTTCTGCCTCATCGGACCGCGCAACGTGCGTCTGGAAGCCATCTGGGTCGCCGACCATAATGCGATTTACTTCTATGACGCGCGTGGAGTGCGGTTTCTGAAGATTCAGCTTGTCGAACGACTGGCGGCATGCGTCGCCTGAAAGAATAAAAGGCCCTTGGCGAAGTGCATGGCGGGCCAGGACGCACCCTTGGGATGAAGCCCGGCTTCGCTGTGAAGCCGGGCTTTGTCGTTATCAGCGTTTTTTCCCGCTCAAGCGGTCGATTTCTCGCGCTGCGTCGGGAGACCCGAACTGGCGGGCCACGCGGAAATACGAAAGCGCGAGTTGCGGCTTTCCGGCCGCCTCGGCGTCCCGCGCTCGCTGGAGAAGCTTTTCGGCGGACAGTCCGGGCAGAGCGTTCGCACTCTCTTTCGCAGTCTGCGTGGGCGTCGGATCCGCTACCACCCCGCCGCGCGCGTGGTTTGGGGTGTCGCGGGCCGCGGCGCGGCCTCGCAGAGTTTCATAGGCATGTTCGGCCGACGCCGACATTTTGACATTGTTGCGCGCCTGGTATGCTTTGCCGGCCGCTTCGAGATTCCGGCGATCCAACTCATCCAGATCATGAATCCGGACGCGCACCCCAACGCTCCCGGACTGGCTGGAAAGCCCCATGTTCGATCCCGAGGGGAGCAGACCGTATTTCGATCGCGATGTCGCGCCTCGTCCAATTCCACCCAGTCTCGCCCCGCCCCGATCAGGAGCCGAAACGGTCGTCCCGACACCGAATGTCTCCAGGGACGGCTCTTGCACGCTCACGTGCTGCGCACACGCGGCCGGCAGGCGTGCGGAAATCAGCAAGAGGCAACCGCAATAGATGGCGATCTGTCGCATATACACCCCGCACTGAATCGATACGACTGGTTCTTATGGCAACGGATGCTGCATGGGCGATCTCCAACGCCCTTCGCCGATCGGCTTGCGGGCATTGA
>DATGKC010000292.1:0-3102 GCA_035294845.1 Planctomycetaceae bacterium
ATCGAATGTCGCCGACACCTTCAGTCCGGTGGAAGAGCCGATCTACGGAGCGGCGTATCTTCCGCGGAAATTCAAAACCGGCTTCGCCCTGCCGGAAGACAATTGCATCGACATCTACACCAACGACCTGGGGTTCCTGGCGATTGTCGAAGGCGACCGCATCGTCGGTTACAACGTGCTCGTGGGCGGCGGGATGGGAATGACTCCCAGCGCCAAAAAGACGTTTCCCGCGCTGGCAAAGCAAATGGCGTTCGTCACCCCCGACCAGGCGCTGGCTGCGGCCGAGGCCGTCGTCAAGGTGCAGCGCGATTTTGGAAACCGGTCCGACCGCAAATTGGCCCGCCTCAAATACTTGATCGCCCACTGGGGTCTCGAGAAATTCAAGGCCAAGGTCGAAGAGTATTACGGATCCGCTCTTCCCGGGCCGCGGCCCGTCGACGTGACGAACGTCGACGATCACGTCGGCTGGCATAAACAGGGGGACGGGAAACTGTTTCTCGGGATCAACATCGAGAACGGCCGCATCAAGGATGAGGGCGATTTGCGCATGAAAACCGGGCTGCGGGCCATTCTCACAAAATACGGCATGACGACTCGGTTGACTCCGCTGCAAGGGGTCATTCTGTGTGACATTGAGCCGGCCGATCGCAGCGATATCGAACGGTTGCTCCGCGAGCACGGCATTCCCGGCGCCGACGATCTCACGCTCGTCCGCCGCTATTCCATCGCCTGCCCGGCCTGGCCCACGTGCGGTCTGGCGGTGACCGAGGCCGAACGCGCTTTGCCCGGAGTGCTTGACGAGATGGAGGGGGAGCTGGCGAGGCTCGATTTGGGCACAGAACGCATTTCGGTGCACATGACCGGCTGCCCCAACGGTTGCGCGCGTCCTTTTACGCCCGACATTGGCCTCGTGGGAAAGGCGGCAGGCGAGAAATACACCGTCTATCTCGGAGGAAACGCCGAAGGAACGCGGCTGGCGTTCGTCTTTAAAGACATGGTCCCGAAAACAGAAATCGTCCCTTCGCTTGTCCCCATATTCGAGAGATACAAGCTCGAACGGTCCGTTGGCGAGTCGTTCGGCGATTATTGCCACCGCGTCGGCAAAGAGTTGCTCGCCTCGGCCGTCGAGGAAGAGCCGGCGCAGAGCGCATGAGCGCCCCCAGCGCGGCCGATCCGCCGCGGCGGACAACCAAAGCGATTCAAAAAGAGAAATGACCGCGGATTTCGCGGATGCGCGCGGATAGATAGGAGCGGGACCGAACTGCCCAGCACCCCGATGAGGGGTGCTAGATCGTTAGCCGGGGGTCGTCGCGCAGCGACCACCCCGGCAGCGTGTTTTATCATATCCATCCGACCCCGCAGGGCCCGCAGGGATCGCAGAACCACTCGCATGGGCGCTGGTCGCGTCGGACGTTTAGGTCGTGCTCGGATGATGAAGCATTTCCATCAGCTCCTTGCGAAACTGTTTGACCCGGCGTTGTTTCGACCTGATTGGCATTCGAAGTTCTATTCGCCTGGCACCCCTGTTCGGGGTGCTGCTCGATCGACGCGCTCTCTCCGGGGGTCTTCGCTTCGCTCGACCCCCGGCTATCGGCTGGCAACCTTTTCAGGTTGCCGGTTCCCAGCCGGGCCCCGGTGGTCCCGCCGTCCACAACTTATGGAACTCGCCACATGAAATTCTTCGCGCGGCGCGCAAATATGAAGTGTTTGCATTGCGGATGAGCACGACGAGGGGTCAATTTGCACATCCGCGCGTATCCGCCTGTTCGCCAGCCTTGCGCCGCACGAAAAGAAATTGAAGGATTGCCGTGCAGATAGCAACTTGGATGGCCCGCTCGCGAATTCAGCCGCGAATTGCCAGGTTGCATCTTTTTGCTTTCCCCGCGCGCCGCGTCAAAACTGATCGAACGTCCCGATGAGCATCACGAAACCGACTGTCGCGCTGACGGGCGCCAGCGGTGGCATCGGGCAGGCGCTATTGCCGCGCCTTGCAGAAATCTTCTGCGTCAAAGCGCTTTTTCGCGCGACGAGCCGCGGCGTTCCGTTCGCCCGCGATCTGGGCTGCCAGATCGTGGTCGGAAATCTCGAACAAAAGCGAGCCGTCGAAGAGCTCGTTTGCGGAGCAGAAATCGTCATTCACTGCGCGGCCAGCGTCACCCGTGCACTGGGCCACGCGCATGTCACGAACGTCGAGGGGACGCGCCGTCTGGCGGAACTGGCCGTCTCGGCCGGCTGCCGGCGATTTGTGCACGTCAGCTCGATCGCCGTTTACCTGGGAAACGTTGGCATCGAAAACATCTTCAGCGAGGGCGTTGCGGTCAGCCCGAACGCGCTGATGGACATTTACAGCCGTACAAAGCTTCTGGGTGAGCAGGCGATTCGAGCGACAGCCGAAGGGACGCAACTCGAAACTGTTATTCTGAGGCCGACGTGCGTTTATGGTCCGGGGATCGATTCATGGACCATGATTCCGCTCCAGGCGATCGCCAAAGGGCTGCCGCTGCTGATCGGCGATGGACGCGGCGAAATCGACGTGATTTACGTGGACGATGTCGCGCGAGCCATCCTGCTGGCTGCAACCAGCGACCGGGCCGCCGGGCAGACTTTTAACCTCGGCGGCCAGACTCTGAGCGCCGTGGAATTCCTGGGATATTATGCGCGCCTGACCGGGCGAAAGCTCAGGCATTTTTCAAGGCCTTTGTTCGAGGCGATCGCGACGGCGGGCGGCTTGGCGCAACGGGTCGTTCCCTTCCCGCCGCCGGCTGAGCCGAATCGTTTGCGGTTGCTCCAGTTCTGTTCGGATGGCCGCTCAGGCTCGCCCAAGTTTCCATCGACAAAGATTCGGGAGCTGCTGGGTTTCGAACCGGACGTGTCCCTCGCCGAAGGCATGCTGCGAACGCAGCTTTGGCTCGCGCGCGACGGGCTTTTGAAATTTCACCGCACATTTGAGCATGGCGAACGGAACTACCGGTTTCGCCCGGCGGTCACGGTTTATCCGGAGTCGGAAACTGGCTTGCAGGAGGCGGTGCGGTTCGCGCTGGAACAGAAACGATCGGTGCGCGTCGTCGGTTCTCTGCATTCGATGTCGCCGCTGGCGGCCAC
>DATGKC010000293.1:0-12516 GCA_035294845.1 Planctomycetaceae bacterium
GACGGCTCAGCAAATGCACCACCTGGCATTGGTGCGGGGCATTAACACCAACGAGGCCGATCATGGAAAGGGCGCCTACATCATGGAGACCGGGCATCGGCAAACGCCCGGCTTCGAATACCCCTACATCGGCTCGGCCTTTACGTCGCTGCTCGCGCCCCCCGAGAGCCCCCTGCCGGGTTACATTTGCGTTTCAGGGGGCGGCCATGCCAGGGAGGCGTCGTTTCTGGGGCCTCGATTTGCTCCCGTCGGCCTTCACGACGGCAAGCCTCCGGAAAACCTGGGCCTGCCGGAAGGCCTGACGTCCGACGGCGATCGGCGCCGCCGCAATCTGCGCGCCAAATTGAGCGGTCGTTTTGCGCAAGGGCGACGCCAGGTCGAAACCGAGGCGTACAATGCCTCTTACGATCAGGCCGCCGCGCTCATCGCCCGCCGCGACATCTTCGATTTCAGCACGATTTCCGACTCCGATCACGAACGATACGGCCGGCACGACCTGGGGCGGCACTGCCTGATGGCCCGCAAATTGATCGAAAGCGGGGTCACGTTTGTGAAGGTCAACCATTCCAATTACGACACTCACTCAGAGAACTTCAATTTCCATCTCGAACAACTCGGCGAATTCGACAGGCCGTTCGCTGCACTCGTCGCCGACCTGGCCGAGCGCGGCTTATTGCAAACGACGCTCGTCATCGTGATGTGCGAATTCGGGCGCACCCCGCGAATCAATCATCTGGTGGGCCGCGACCACTGGGGAACGGCTTGGTCGATCGCCCTGGGAGGCGCCGGAATCCAGCGCGGGGCTGCCGTCGGCAAAACGAACGAAAACGGCACGCAGGTAATCGATCGGGAGGTCAACGGCGGTCACTTGTTCCACACCTACTACCGAGCGTTGGGCCTGGACCCCGCGAAGGCGTTCTGGCATGAGGGCCGTCCGTTCCACAAGGCCGACCCAAAGACCGACGCCATCACCGAAATTCTCGCTTGAGCTCGATTTGGCATGATTGACTTCGAAAACACGGATGCGCCCGGGCGGCTGACCGAGCCGCTCATCGATCGCCGGCGCTGGCTACAAGTGGCGAGCGTCGGTTGGCTGGGCGCCGCACTTCCGTCATTATTCGCGGGCCGTCGTTTAGGCGCCGGCGAGCGAACCTCGGCGGCGCGGCTGTCCCACATCAAATCGTGCATCATCATTTTTCATTATGGCGGTCCCAGCCATTTCGAGACGTACGATCCCAAGCCGCTGGCACCGCTGGGCGTCCGCGGCGAATATCAGACGATCGGCACGGCGGTGCCGGGCATCGCCGTGGGCGAATATCTGCCCAGGGTGGCCCAGCTCATGGATCGGCTGGCGATCGTGCGGTCGATGCATCATCCGATGCGGAACCACAATGCGGCAGCCGCCGAGACGCTGACTGGCCGCACGCCGGCCGGCGGCGACCAGGAGCTTCTGGCCGATGAAGCCCGCTCGTCGCCGACACTGGGCTCGAGCGTAGGCTATGCGCTGGGGCAGCGGGCGCACGTGTTGCCCTACGTCGCGCTGCCGTACACGATCTACAACGTCGTGCAGATTCCGGGGCAGACGCCTGGTTTTCTGGGGGGCGCTTACGACCGGTTTCAAGTGACCGGCAATCCCAATTCGCCCGATTTCAAAGTCTCGGCGCTGGAGCCGCCGGCCAACCGCCAATCGGGCGAGATCGTTTCGCGCGAGGCGCTGTTGCACAATCTCGACTCGCTTCCCGTGTCGGGGACCTTGTCGAAGATGCGAATTTACCAGGAGAGAGCGTTGCAGCTCGTTTCCTCGGAGGCCGTTCGCAACAGCTTCGAGATCGCGCGCGAAGATGCCAAGCTCCGCGACCGATATGGCCGGAACCTGTTGGGCCAGAGCCTGCTCTTGGCGCGGCGGCTTGTCGAAGGAGGCGTCAATTTCGTCACTGTTTTCGACGGCGAGAGAAACGGGCAAAGCGCCAACTGGGATAGCCACGAGACAATTTTTCCCAGGCACCGCGAGTTGATTCCGCCGGCCGACCAAGGGTTTTCGGCGCTCATCGAAGACCTCGAAGCGCGGGGTCTTTGGGATTCGACACTGGTGGTGGTCATGGGCGAATTCGGGCGCACGCCGAAAATCAACAAAAACGCCGGCCGCGACCACTGGCCCGACTGTTACAGCGTGGTTCTCGGCGGGGGAGGCATCCGCGGCGGCGCGGTTTACGGCGCCAGCGACAAGGTGGGCGCCTATCCCGACCGCGACCCGGTCTCTCCGGCCGATCTGGCCGCCACCATCTTCTGGCGGTTCGGCATCGACCCGGCCCTCGAAGTGCGCGACCAGACCAACCGCCCCATGCGGCTGGCCGATGGACAGCCGCTGGCCCCGTTGTTTGCGTGATTCGTGCCGCCGCGGCTGGCGGTCGATCGACGCGCCGCCGGCTTTTCTTTTCGGCAATCATCCCCTACGCTGGCAGGATGCAGTCCGCACAAGCAGAGACGAGGGGCCAGATGATCTTGCTGGGGACCGGCACCAGCAACGGAGTGCCCATGATCGGCTGCCACTGCGCGGTGTGCCGCTCGGAAAACCCGAAGAATCAGCGCACCCGGACGGGCGTACTGGTGCAGGCGCCGGAGGGCAATTTTCTGATCGACACGCCTCCCGAGCTGCGATTGCAGCTTGTCCGTGAGAATATCGACGTGGCTCATGCCGTCATTTTTACGCACGGGCACGCCGATCACCTGTTCGGTCTCGATGACTTGCGGATCTTCGGCTACTACCTGCAAAAGCCGATTCCGCTTTATTGCGAAGAGGAAGTCGCAAGGCGCATCCGTTCGTCGTTCGACTATGCCTTTGACGATGCGCTGGCCGGCTCGCATTTTGGCGCGATCCCGCAATTGGAGATGCACGCGATCGGCGAAGAGCCATTCTCGCTTTTGGGGGTCATCGTGAGGCCGATTCGGCTTTGGCATGGGAAGCTCGCCGTGCTCGGGTTTCGGATCAACGACGTGGCGTTTTGCACGGACGTGAGCCGCATTCCCGAGACAAGCTGGCCGCTCCTGGAGAGACTCGATACGCTGGTTCTCGACGCCCTGCGCGAAAAACCGCATCCCACGCATTTCAACCTCGCCCAGGCGCTGGAGGTGGTCGAGCGCGTCAGGCCGCGCAAGACGTATTTGACGCACATTGCCCACACGCTCGAGCACGAAGCCACCAATGCGCGGCTGCCAAAAGATGTCGAGCTGGCTTACGATGGTTTGAGAATTCCTTTCTAGATCATCACCGACCATGTCCGAGCACGATGCGGCCATGCTGGCGTTCGTGAAGCTCGCCGGAATTTCCCAGAGCCGGCAACAGCTTGGGCCGCGGGATAAGTTTCTGGTGCTGGCGGGGGCCGCGGCGATCGGCGCCGGATGTCCGGCCGTGGCGCAGCGCTGCCGCGAGCTATTGCTGGCGAATAACCCGGCGCACATGTTGAAGCGCTACGAGACGATGGAGCTGGCCATGGCGTGCGATGAATTTCAGGTTTACCTCAAGCAGCTCTCTCGGTTCTGCTCGTATGAAAAGGCAGAACATCATCTCTCGCAGCTCGATATCTCGCCCGCGATTCCCGAGCTCTCGGCCAGGCTGAGTGCCGAAGACTACGCCTTGTTGCTATTGGGCCGCTCGCAGGGCCGCTAACCTCACTCGCTTTCGAACTCGTGCCGGAATTCGTTGAAGTGAATGTACTCCCAATGGCGGTACAAGGGAGACGACTGCACGAGCCGCGCATGAGGCCCGATCGCCGCCAGGCGGCCTTTATGGATCAGCACGATCTCGTCGGCCCGCTTGAGGGTCGATAGGCGTTGAGGCAGGAACAGCACGGTACGATTGAGGGCGATCCTTTTGTAGGCGTCGTCGAGCATGGTCTTGGTGTCTTCGTCGAGCGGGTCGGCCGGCTCTTCGATGATCAATAGCGCGGGTTTGCGCAGCACGGCGCGCGCGAGACCCAATCGAAAGCTCTGACCCGCGTCAAGCTGTTCGCCGTGCTCGCCGATGACCGTCTCGTAGCCTTGCGGCAGCTTGAGAATGAAATTGTGAGCATGTGCGACCTTGGCTGCTTCGGTGACGTCCTGCAGGCTGAAACTGGGGTTTCCGCCGCTGATATTGTCGCGCACGGTTCCGGTCAGGAAAGGGTCTTTGCCCCCCACAAAAATAGTTTCGGCCCGCAACGACTCGAGCGTGACCCAGGCGATGTCTTCGCCGTCGATCAGAATCTTTCCCGCCTGTGGTTCGATGAACCGGGGGAGCAAATACGCGACAGCCAGGCCCTCGAGCCAGTCGGTCGAAACGATCGCCACTTGCCTTCCGGCGGGAATTTTGAGCTTGAGTCCTTCGAGCAAGGGGCGCTTTTCCGGAGTGGCATATGAGACGCTTTCGAACGTGATCATCTTCGAGAGGGGCTGCAGGAACTTCGCGCCCACGGCCTGCCCCACTTCGGGAATCTGGTTGAGGTAGCTCTGAATGTGCTGCGCCGCCAATTCGGCGGCGGCGTGAGCGCGGCGGAGCCGGACAAGATTTTGCAGCGGCTCCCACGCGGCTCCCATGGCCGCCAGCATCAATACGCCCGACGCGAAGGAGATTTCCTGCGGGACGAGCAGGATTTTCGACCCGACGAACAGCAGCACGAAGGCCACGCACGCGGCCACCAGCGTGCGAATTCCCCGTCGCGACCAGGCTTTGGCCTTGAGCCCCTCTGCTGAATTCGTCTGGAAGCGATCGAGATATTTCTGAAACTGCTCCTGTTCGAAGGCTTCCATCCCGAAGCCCCGAACGAGCCGCGTCTTTTCCAGGCTCTCGGCTAAGACGCGCAGCTCTTTTGCGGCGTTGCCATCCGCCAGCTCGCGGACTTTCTCGATCCGCAGCGATTCCCATTGAGCCACGTACCAGCAAAAGACGATGGGCACCAGGCACACGACGGCCAGCTTGGGGTCGACGGCCAGGACAAGGGCCACCAACAGCACGAGTCGAAAGGGATCTCGGCTCATGCGTTCGGCCCAGACATACATCCCGGCACTGAGCCGATCGACTTCCGTGGTGAATAGTTGCATGGCCTGTTCGGCCGAGCGGCCTTCCAGGTCGGATGGGCCCAGTCTCAGCGTCTGGCGGTGGATCGAACGGCGCAGCCGAGTCGAGACGGCCAGCGCCGTGTTCAAGAGCAAGACCCTCGCGCGAGATTCGAGCATGCTCCGCAACCAGCCAAATAGTGCCGCCAGCGCCACGAGCGTCACCAGCGCTTCGCGGTCTTTGCGCAAGGGCGAGAATCGGCGATAAGCGCCCTTGAGCAGGCGGCTGAAAAACTTATCGCGGAAGTGCCACACAGTGGGCAAAAGTCCGCGATCGTAATAGACGAATTCGTCGCCTTGGACCAGGGGGGCCCCGCCCGAGGTGAGCACGTCGTCGCCGACCAGGGCGCTCAATTCGGGCTGGCTCGATCGGGCAATCGCCAATCGGCCCCCGTGCACGAGCAGGTCGGTGATCAATGCCAGCCCCGCCAACGCCAGGCACAAAAGGACGGAGCTGGCGGCGAAATACAGGCAAGCGGCCAGAGGCGAACCGCGAAAGAGGTCGCGGCGGGAAAACACACGTTGAAATGCGGTCGATTCGTTGGTCGCCAAGAGTTTCGCCGTCCACTTATCCGATTGACGTTAAGCAGCCATTCGTCCGTGGCACGAGAAGCTCTCCCTACGCCTTTAAGCCAGATCGCGGTCCTCGAAGAGTATAAACGCCAGTAGAATGGCCGCGGCAACGTAGGCAGCGGTGTACGCCGCGACCCAGCCGAGGTAATCTTTCGGCACGACCGAACCGGTGACGATTGCGGCTTCGACGTTGAAGTTCTCGACCGCAGGCAGCACGGTGGCGACCATCCGCGCCATGAAGGTCACGAGCTCGAGCTTCCCCAGATTGGCGCGCACCAGGCTGGGGGTCAGGTGGCCGACCACGAAAATCGCCAGGCACGTAACCATGTTGACGACCATCGGCAGACGCGTCGAAATCGCCACGCTGATCGCCGACATCACCGAAATTTCCAGCAGGCTCAATACGACAGGAGGCAAGATCTTGTAGGCTTCCAGCAGCGCGGCCTGAAGTGTCGTTTCGGCGGCCGATTCTCGGGCGTCGTAGAACATCTTGTATACGATCAGGCCCCAGAAGGCGGCGATGATCGGCAGGACGAGCACCAGCACGGCCGTCTGAATGCCCACGAATTTTCCGACGATGAATTGCCGTCGATTGATCGGCTTCGATAAGAGCGTCATCGCGGTCTTGCCCTCAATCTCGTCGGCGATGCTGATGCTGGAGGTCCAGA
The DNA here is from genome assembly GCA_035294845.1 of Planctomycetaceae bacterium. GTDB lineage: Bacteria > Planctomycetota > Planctomycetia > Planctomycetales > Planctomycetaceae > JACQFH01. Next base: position 6,333 of record DATGKC010000293.1, read on the forward strand.
TGGCCATCAGCATGCCGCTGATGAGAATCGTCGCCAGCCCACAGATTTCGAGCATCTTCACGTCGTCGCCCAGCGAAAAGAAAGGGACGAACGTGTTGAGTACGAGCATCATCAGCGACAGCGCCAAAAGCAACGAGAAGACCGGCTGCCGAATCGCCTCTTTCGCCGTGGCCCGCGCAATGATTCCCGCCCTCGTGAAATACAAAAATGCCAGAAGGCCGGCTGCGAACGCCAGCACTACCGGACCGGTGATATTGCGGTGGCCAATGAGCACCTGTTCGGCGTCGTTCGCGTCCACGGCGGCAAACAGCAGACCTCCCGACGATAACAAACTTCCCGCGTGCATGAGCGACCTCGCCTCGACACCAATGAGATATGAATGAAATGCTCTAAAAGACGACGTTCTGCATACGCTCGGCGGACCGAGGGCGTTGGACCTGCCAACGCCAAAACCCCCTCCATTGGCCGGGAAGTCACCCTTTCCAATGTAACCGCTGGCCGCCCCGAAAGAAACACTGCTCCGCGAGAAACCGGGCCGTTTCGACAAGCAAGCCGAACGAGAGGCGGTCAAAATCGGATTTCGAACGTCTCGAGCGACGGGGCATCCGTCACCGGTCGGCGTTCGCAATGACTGATGTTCGCGCCGAACCGACCGGAAACATCAGCCAGCAAGGCGTTGATCGCCGAAACATCGCCCTGCGCCACGAGCTCGACAGAGCCGTCCGAAAGATTCCGGACATAACCGGTTATGGGGCAGCCTCTTGCCAGCGACTGGACGGTGTAGCGGAAGCCGACGCCTTGGACTCGTCCCGTGTAAATCACGCGCTCGGTCGGTTTTTCAGTCATCGTCGCTGTTCGTTATTGGCGGCTTGGACTGTCACGGCAGTTGGTCGAGCAGCCCGCGCATTTCTTCTTCGGCATGCGCATCTCCCGCACGGCGGGCCATTTCGATGCCCCGCGTCAATACAGGTTTGGCCCGAGCGGCTTCGCCAAGCTGCAACTCGATCTGGGCTAACTGGAAGTATGCCGGGACGTAGTGTGGATCGTCGGCCAGCAGTGCCGTAAGGCCCTCTCGCGCCAAACCGGGATTCCCCTCGCTGGCAAATGCCAAAGCCAGCGCGTAGCGCAGAAACGTGTCGTCGGGGGCTTCGGCGAGCATCGCTTCCAGTTTTTCGCGTCGGTTCATTTGCGCAAACTTTGCCGGATACGAGGCTTTGCCGGCCTCGCGGCTGCGGGTGGCGCCGGCTGCAACGATTGCAGCGGCTGCCGCCGGCTGGCCCGCGCGGCCGACGGCCAGCCGGCTTTACTGAATCTTAGCGAAGGATGCCGTTCGAGGGAAATCCAGCCGCGCTGCGGATGGCACATCCGTCATAAAGCGATTGCCATTCCATTTGGGCAATTTGTGCACAGCCTGCACGGGGGCTTCAAGCAACCTCTCTGGCCAAGACGATTTGCAGTTTTGGAAGCACGCGATTAGCGCGCGCTTCGACAACCTGAAACGTCCCCGGCTCGTCCGGCGCCATGCCCACTGCGGCATGGCGCGGATCTCCCCCGTTCGACAACCCGCCTCGCCAACGAAAAGACTTCCGTATGCGAACGTGGATTCTCACCCTGAGTCTGTGTGCGGCAACTTGGTTTCTACCGCTCTGCCAGTCGAAAGCAGTCGCTTCTGAGGCGCGCGAGACTCCTACGGTGATGGCGGTCCGCCGCGCGAAAGCGGCCATCGTCAATATTCACAGCGAGCGCACCGCGCGCGATCGCGATTCCGTCTTCGAAGGCGCCCCCGGACGGAAAGTCAACGGCATGGGAACCGGCATTATCGTCGACGAGCGGGGGTACATCGTCACCAACCAGCACGTGATCGCGGGCGTCGATTCGCTCCGCGTCACGCTCCACGACGGCAGCACTTACACGGCCGACCCCATCTCGTACGACGTCAAACACGACCTGGCGATCATCAAAATCGAATCCAGTCGCTCGCTCCCCGTGATTCCGTTGGGGACTTCTTCCGACCTGCGGCTGGGAGAGTCGGTGATCGCGGTCGGCAATGCATTCGGTTACGAGCACACCGTGACGGCGGGCATCATCAGCTCGCTCTCGCGAGACGTGGAAGTCAATGAGCACCAGTCGTACAAGAACCTGTTGCAGACCGACGCCAGCATCAATCCGGGCAATAGCGGAGGGCCCCTGCTCAATCTGGACGGCGAAGTCGTGGGCGTCAATGTGGCAATTCGGGCCGGAGCGCAGCGCATCGGCTTTGCCATTCCCATCGACGACGCTCGCAGGTACATCGCCCGCCTGCTGAGCATCCGCGACCTCAACAGCCTCTATCATGGCCTGATTTCTCACGACGTAAAGACCCCCGAACAGCGGAAACTCGTGGTGGACGCCGCCGAGCCGAATAGCCCGGCAGCCGCCGCGGGTTTCCAACCGGGGGACGTCGTGACGCAAGTCGGCACGGTGATCGTTCACGATCAAGCCGATCTGGAGCGCGGCTTTTTGGGACATGCTCCGCGAGCGCCGATCGCCGTCGTCGTGCAGCGCAGCCACGGTCCCGTCACGCTCAGCGTCGAGCTGGCCCGCATCGACGAATCGAAAACCGCCAGTTTCACCAAACCCGTCCAGACGGCCTCCATTCGCCCGAAAGTCACTCCTGCAAAAGACCCGGCGGCCGCCAAGTGCTGGGACGTGCTGGGACTGAAGCTCGAGAAGGCCGCCGCGGCCCAGCTCGATTCGTTCCGCAACCGATACCGGGGAGGCATGCGCATCTCGGGCGTGAGACCCGATGGCCCTGCCGCCAAGGGAGGCATGAAACCGGGAGATATTCTCGTGGGCCTTAGCGAGTGGGAGACGATTCGCCACGAGGATATCAACTACATTCTCAACCAGACGAGCCTGACCGCCGGCGGGGAGCCGCTGAAGTTCTACGTTGTCCGCGGGAAAGAAGTCCTGTACGGCAACTTGCGATTTGCCGTTCGCCAAAAGTAGACTTGACGCAAAAGCCCAAACTGCGGTTCTCTTCTTTCCATGGAGAGCCAGGCACGACGAGGGCAAAGGCGGCAGTGTCAGACCCTCAGAATGAATTTGACCTCATTTCGCTGATCCGCGCGCGGGCTGCACTCTCTCCGCGACTGGGTCTGGGCATCGGTGATGACGCGGCCCTCGTTCGGTTTCCGCCTGCGGACGGCTGCCTGGTGACCGTCGATCACCTGATGGAGGGGGTGGATTTCACAGTTCCTCCGGCCACGTTTCGCCAAGTCGGCTGGAAATCGCTGGCTGTGAATCTCAGCGACATTGCCGCCATGGCCGGCCGCCCGCTCGCTTGCGTCGCCGGCGTCGTTCTGCCGCGCCGAAATGGGTTCGAAATCGGCCGCGAGCTGTTCGCCGGCATTCTCGATTGCGCCGAAAAGTTCGGCGTGGCGCTGGCCGGAGGCGATACGAATACCTGGGATGGTCCCTTGGTCGTCGGCATTACCGTGCTGGGCGAACCGACCGGCGCTGGCCCGGTCGTTCGCAGCGGCGCGCGGCCCGGCGACTCGATCATGGTCACTGGCAGCTTCGGGGGCAGCATCGCCGGAAAGCACCTCGACTTCACGCCGCGCGTAGACGAGGCCCTGGTCCTGCACCAGGCGGCCCGGTTGCACGCCATGATCGACACCAGCGACGGCCTGGCGGCCGACCTGTGGCACATTCTCGAAGAAAGCCGCGTGGGCGCCGTTTTGGAGGAAGCCGCCATCCCCATATCGAGCGCGGCAGCCGGCGCCCGCGACGGAAAATCGCCGCTGGAGCACGCCCTGTCGGATGGCGAAGACTTCGAATTGCTGTTTACGGTCGATCCCGCTGCGGCAGAGCTGCTCTTGAGACAGCCTCCCTGCACGACGCCGATCACGCGCATCGGCGAAGTGACGGCAGGATCAGATTGCTTTCTGAAATCGCCGGATGGTAAGTTGAACCGGCTGCCGGCGATCGGCTGGAAGCACGGATTCCTGTGAGAATCGGCACTTTGAATCAATGGCAGTACGTCGACGGCGTGTTGCTGAGGACGGCGGATCCGCCGGGATTGTCGCTGGCCAGCCATCTGCGGGAGGGGATTCTCGCTTGGGAAAAACGCCGGCGATGAACGGCCCGAACGTCGCTCCGTTTTCGGCAGACTGGCGTTTGGATACGGCCAGCGAGGCCGAAACCGACCTTTTGGGAGCGCGGCTGGCCCATGCACTGGAACCCGGTGCAGTGGTGGCGCTCGTTGGCGGTCTGGGCGCGGGAAAAACGCGGCTCGTGCGGGCTGTTGCCGAAGCGCTGGGGGCCGCTCGCGAAGCCATTGCAAGCCCCACGTTTGTGCTGGTCCACGAATACGAAGCGCGCCTGCCGATCTATCATTTCGACGTTTACCGATTGCGGGAACCTGCCGATTTTCTCGATCTGGGGGCCGATGAGTATTTGGCTTCCGCGGGCGTGTGTTTCATCGAATGGGCCGATCGAGTCGAGAGTTTTCTTCGCGTCGATCATCTGCGCATCGAGATCACCGCCGCAGGAGCTTCGAGCCGCGAATTCCATTTTCGCTCAACCGGGCCGAAATCGGCACGAATCCTGGCCCGTTTGAAAGGGGAACCGCCGGGCCAAACGCCGTAAGCATTCGCCATCCGATCGCGCGTGGCGAAGCGACGCGGTCGTTCAATGCGCGCCGTGCCCGGCATTGTGCGCGTGAGCGACTCCTCCGTGAGCGGCTTCGTGAGCATCGGTGATCTGCACCGGTTCGTCGAACTTGCAGCAGCCCGCACAGCAACCTGAAAGCTGTACGGCCCCTGCCAGAAACATGATTACGACGAGCCCCGAGACGTAAACCGTCTTCTCGACAAAATTGCTGACGCGCAGTCCGAAGAAATCAAACGCGCCGTCGCCGGGGGCAACGGTTCCCCATACCAGCACGGCAATTGCCGCAATCAGCACCAGCCCCACCCATCCCCCCCTGGCGATTCGTTCGCGAAGCTGAAGCCAATTGACGGCAAACATCCAGAACACGACCCACGCGGCCAGCGGCGTCCAGGGGAGCAGCACCGTCCATACTGCCGCCAGCAAGTCCCAAATCGATTCTCCCAGCAGAAAAATCGCCCTGATGAGCGGGTGTTCCATGACTCTCTCGTCGGTTCATTCCAAGTGGTCAAGTACAGGAAGGCACACCATTACCAAAAAGGCGACCTGATCGCCAGTTCGCAGCGCGTTGAAAAAGGGGCAGGAGCCGACCGAGTCGATCCATTCGCGAAGAATCCCATCAGCCGAGCAATTTCTGGCTCAGCTCCAGCACGTTGGAAACGTGGCGATCCAGATCGCGGCGAAGTTGCGACGCGTCGAGATCGTATCCCAGGCGGCGGGCCAAAAATGCGAATTCTTCGGTTTCTTCGCGGGGAACGGTCAGGTCTTTGGCGTTTCCACGCACGATCCGCAGGGAGCCGATCAATTGTCGATGAAAATTGTATGCCTCGCGGAGCTTTGCCGCGTTCGCGGCTGTGATGGCCCCGGCGTCTGCCAGCCGGTTGATGGCCTCCAGCGAGTTGGTCGAGCGCAGAAGCCGATTGGCGCGACCGCACATGATTTGCAGACCCTGCACGAGATATTCGGCATCCACGAGGCCGCCGGGGCTGAGCTTGGCATTGAACGTTTCGGGACTGACCAATTGCCGGATTTGCCGTTCGCGCATGCCCCTCATGGCCGCCACGTCGAACGGCTCGCCGGTGTAAATCAATTCGTCGCGAAGATCGACGATTTGCATTGCGAATTGGGAATCACCGGCGATCGGCCGCAATTTGACCAGGGCCTGCCGCTCGTAGGGCCAGGCCGCTCCTTGCGGTCCAAAGTAGCTGCGAAACGCGTCGAACGACACGGCCAGGCTGCCGGCGCGGCCGTAGGGGCGCAGCCTGAGATCGATTTCGAAAATTCCCTCGCGGTGCGCGCGAATGGCGTGCGTCACGCCTTCCACCAGCTTGACGTAGAACTCGGTGACGGAAACGGCGGCCGGGCCGGTCGTCTTGCCTTCACCCGCATAAAGAAACATGAGCTCGATGTCTGAGGCGAAACCCAACTCTCGCCCGCCGCACTTCCCCAAAGCGCATACGCAATACGCGGCCGCCGCTCCCTCTTTGAGCCGCGGTTTTCCGTACTGCTGCGCGAGCTCGCCATAACACATTTC
>DATGKC010000294.1:0-4414 GCA_035294845.1 Planctomycetaceae bacterium
CGCGGCGCAACCAGCCCACAAGGACCGGAACGCCCGACAAACGCTTCGTTTCGGGCCAGTCCACCGCAGCCTGGGGCGTGACGAGTACATAGGGGGCCGATTTACGCAGAAGCAATTCCTGCCCGAAGCGAAACTCGGTCACGCGCCCCGGCAGCCGATCGCCGCCGAAGAATTCGACGAAGGACTCGGGGATCGCGGCAAGCGGAATCGAATTGTCTTCGATCCATTGGACGCGATCGGCGGGAAAAAACAACTTCTGAGTGTCGAGGCGAGGTTGAGCGCCTGGTTCGTGCCAATCGTGAATCTCTGCGCCGCTCATCCGCTTGCCGCTGGCAAACTGAGCCGAAAACCGCGTTTGGGCCGATGCCGTCCTCACGACCGGGAGAGAGACAGCAACGCCGGTCAAGAACAGCACGACGGGCCATCTTGTGTTGAACGCAGGACTAGGCTTCATCTGCCGGCTGTTTCGGATCGGTGGCTGAAGGACCGGGCTCATCGGGAGCCTCACTCGCTGCCAAACGCTCGGACTTCCGGTGCAGCGCGCTGATTTCAGGCCGTGTGAGAAATCCCCATTCCAGCGCCTGGTCCTGACGGTAATTCTTGCCGAGCGTGAGCGCCGTCACCGCTTTGGCCATCTCGTATCCAAGATAAAACGCATGTGCAGGTTCGACCGGACCGAGCTGCTCGAACAGTGCGAAGGGGTCGCCGCCCCGGTGGTGCCCGTCGCGATTGATGACGTGCAGCTCTCCGCGCTGGGCGAAAATGCGGAAGTTGGGGTCTTTGATGTCTGCGGCAAGCTGCCGCAATTCATTGTCATCGACCTCGCGCTGTTTCGGGTCGCGGAGCATGACGAGGCGCGAATCCAGATGTTTGGGCAGCACGCGGTTTTGCAGGGCGTAGCGCACAAGGCGGCGCGCCAGGTCGAATTCGCGAACCGCCGAGCGGCACCAATTGATGACCTCGGTCGTCAGCACGCTGTGAATCCCCAACTCCTGGCAGAAGCCGGCCAGCAGGATGTTGATTCCGGCGCTGTCCACTTCGGTGAGCTCGGTGATGTTGCCGATTCCCATCATGATCGGGCAGTCGGGCCATTTCCGCCTGACGTCGAAATATCGTCCCAGCGAGGCGGCGAACCCGAACCCGATCGGTTCCAAAACGGGATCGATGCGAAATTTGGCGCGGCACTCCCGCAGTTTTTCAACCGTCGGCCCCAAACTCGACGGGTCGCGCGGATCATCGGGAATCGCCACCAATTCGGCCGGCAACTTCGCGGCCCAGTCGCGATTCGTCGAATTTACGCTCAGCACAAGCTCGGCCCCCGCGGCCACCGACTCTTCGACTTCACATCGATCAAAGCTGTCGATTGAGACCCGCAGGCCTTCGCCGACCAAAAGTCGCGTGACGGCCGCGGCGCGCGGCCACCGCTCGCCGGGAATGCATCCCAGGTCGATGACGTCGGCGCCGTCGGCTCTGTATTTGTGCGCCCATTTCAGGATTTCGACGTCGGTCAACCGGGGCGCGTGGTTAATCTCAGCGAGAATCTCGATGTCGTATGCCGAGAGATCGGGGGGGCCGCGTTGATTTTGGCCGAAGAAATCGGGCAAGTCGTGAAGGTCTTTCGGGCCGCGCTCGAACGGCTTGCCGAAGTGCCGATCGAGCTGGGAAATGTCGCCCTGGCACCATCCCGGCAAGATGACACGCTCGATGTGCGAGGCCACGTGCAGCTTTCGCCGCACGAATTCCACGTGCATCAGGGCGGCCACGCTGATTCCCAGAACGCTGATTTCCGGATCGAATCCTGCCGGCCCGGCCAGCTCGGCGACGAGCCGGCGCAAAGGCGGTTCGGCCAGACGGCCGGTGACGAATAATACTTTTGGCCGCGCCATCACTGAACCCAATTTCTGGGATAGCCCGCCAGCGGCGATTCGGCGCCCGGCTTCCAGAGCACGACCTCGTCGATCTTGCGGGCGAGGGCCGTATCGTTCGTCGTGATGGCCCGCACGCGATGCGTCTGGAGCTTGACGGTGACGGCCGCGTACCCGATCGAAAGGTCGGGATGGTGGTAGGCGGCTTCGGCGATGAAGGCGATGGCGTTGGCCAGCATCATCGTGTGCGCCCATCCGGGAGATTTGTACGTGCGCCGCAGCCAGCCGTCGCGCACCTCCCAACCGGGCAATGATTGCAGTTCCCCGGCCAGTTCTGCTTCGCTCAACACGACATCGTCGGCCATATCAAATCTCCTCTCACCGCACGGCTCCGCCGTTCGCCATAATAACCTGTCCCGTGATGTAGGCCGCCTGGTCGCTGACCAGAAACCGTGCCAGCCAGGCGATGTCTTCCGGGGCGCCCCACCGCGCCAGCGGAGTTTCGCGCACGACGCGTTCCTGCCAGGCGGGCGAGGCTTGAGCGCCCCACGCCGTGCGGATCCATCCCGGCGCAATGCAGTTGACGCGCACCTGCGGCGCCAAGCTCACCGCGAGCGACCGGGTAAACCCCATGATGGCGCTCTTGGACGCGGCAAACAATTCGCCGCTGTCTCCTTCCATCCCTCGCTCGGCCTGGTCCCAACCGATATTGAGGATGACGCCTCGGCCGGCGTCGCGCATCCGCGCGCCAACTTCGCGCGCCAGAAGCACAGTGCTCGTCACGTCGATCTCGAACAGCAGCTTCAGCTTTTCCTGGTACTCTTGGCGAGTGGCTGCACCTGTGAGCAGGTCGACGCCGGCATTATTGATCCAGATGTCGATGCCGGCCAGCAATTGCCACGTCCGTTCGACAAATGCGGCTACATCAAAGGAGCCGGAGAAATCTTGGGTGACCGGCTCCGCGGTCCTTCCCCACTGATGACATGTCCGACAAACCTCAAGCGCCTCGGGAAGTGAGCTGCCGGAATGTACGACGACATTTGCGCCGGCCCGGGCAAATTCGAGCGCGATGGCCCGACCAATTCCCCGGGAAGCGCCAGTGACCACTGCACGCCGGCCAGATAATTCGCCGAAGGGTGTGCTTTCCAGGGATTCAGACGCCGAATTCGTCACTCAGATTCGCCTTAAGACATTTTGTCGCATCAGCTTAGGCCCGCACGGGCGCCTTTGACGACTTTTCTCCGACCGGTCAACGAGAGTTCGCGCCCCTTCAGTCGCCGTCATTACGGAGCCGTCGTTACGGAAAAGAAGCCGGCGGTGTTTATATAATGCAGCGACGCCTGTTATTCGATTGAGAACGCCAAGCGTGAAATCCATAAATATTCAAACAAATCCTCACGCATGTCATTGACGACTTATCAGGACTGGGTAGAATAGCAGTATCTAGTGTGGAGCATGCCGGGAGCAATGGCTCCCGTCTCAGAGATTCACCTCTGCGAGCGGCGCAATTTTTCTTGCCGCAGTGCCAAAAATGTGAAGTTCATGTCTGTCGTTTCTGACACTCGCCAAGATCGGCGGGACGGTTAAAAGTTTCGAGCATTGGTCTGGTCCTCCGGCTTCATCCTAACCGGGGTCGGGAATCAGCATCAAGGGTATGTTGTTACCGGGTGCACTGGTCACCAGGTCCACTGGCCTCGACCGGATGAAGGGAAGGCTGACGTTGACCAGCCCGGATGCAAACTTCGATCGCGAGCGAACCGCAGTGCGTGGCTCGGGGTCAAATCATCAAGTCCAAACGGAAAGTCGAAGGAAAAAAATGATCGCGAATGTTATGGAGCCGGTTGCGTCCAAGCGTAAGGCCGCGATTCCGGAATTGTCGGACCAATTAGAGAAGGAACTCGTTCAGGTGTTCAAGCTGCTTTCGGACGAAACGCGGCTGCGCGTCCTGACGTATCTGGCGCGCGAAGGCGAGTTGCATGTCACGGCCTTGTGCGACAAACTGGGCCAGAGCCAGCCCGCGGTGAGCCATCACCTGGCACTCTTGCGCGTCGCCGGTTTGATCGAGGCCCGCCGCGATGGAAAGCATAATTTTTATTCAATCCGTGGAAAACACTTCCACCGACTGATGACTGAAGTCTTTGCCTCGCTCGGCGAGCCCGATTCCGACGAGATTCGTTTTGAAGACTTCGTGCTGACGCACACGTCCTGAGCAGAGTGAAAAGGGCGCAACCCGCGTTGTGTCTCATGCCGGTTTCCACTCGCGAACCACCGGATTTATTGATTCGGTTGCGGGCTTCGCGGGCAGGGAACAGCGGGAGGGAGCAGCCACGGGGCATTAGCCTCATTGAGCTGCTTGTCGTGATGGCGATCATCGGAGTTTTGATCGCCTTGGTCGCTCCTGCAATCCAATACGCGCGCGAGGCCGCTCGTGCCGCGCAGTGCAAGAGTCGCCTTAAGCAGATCGGCCTTGCTCTGCATCTCCAACAGGAACAAGTCGGGCTGTTCTCACAGAATGGCGTGAATGGCTACGGATACGGCGCGTTTCTCTT
>DATGKC010000295.1:0-8093 GCA_035294845.1 Planctomycetaceae bacterium
TCGTCCCAATTGAGCTGGCTCACCAGCTTTCCCAGCGAGATCGAGACGTCGGGGAACTGCCTGGGATCGACGTTTCGGGCTTCAATCAGATCGTCGGACCGCGGCGAGACGGCCATGATCGCTTCCTGCGTGACGGCCATCAAGTTGCAGCGTCCCCCCTGCCAGTCGATATGGCGCCCCATGATGTTGATGCGTCCGGGAGAGCGGACGAGAATCGCGTGCCTCTCGTCGCCGAAGTGCTCGCGAAAAGAGGCCAGCGCCGCGCCATAGGCGGTCCGTTTTTCCGAAAGGATTCGCGGATCGTCCCCATAACACTCGACCAGCGCCGAGCGTGTGGCGGGGGGAAGTTCGCCGTCCGACGGAAAGAGTCGCATCCACTCCCGAACGGTTTTCAGCCTTTCATTTCCGAGCCGGACTTTGAGGTCTTCCAGGGATTGCCGGCGTTGTCCGTGAAAATAGTCTTCGATGCGCAGCAGTTCTTCGGGATTGTTGTACGACATCACTTCGAACGGCGTTTCGGTGCGCACGTGGCACACGCGAAACCTCGGACCGTGGTCGCCGACGGCGCCGAAAATCGCGCCGATCGCATCCGTCAGATACAATTCACCCTGCGCGTTGTGCGAGGGGAGCAGCTCCAGGCCGAACTCGATCGCTTTCTTCTTCACCAGGTAGACAGATTCGTTGCGGAAGGGCGCGCTCCAGACTTCGTCGGCAGCAAAGACCTGCGCACTGGGTTCGATGCGAAAATTGCGAGGCAGCGGCGCCAGCCGTTCCAGCAGCTCGGCGCGATCCAGAGAATGACCGTTGGTCGCTCCATCAGCGCCTTCCAGAACGGCCGCCAGCGATGCGGAGCGGCCCAGATGCCGGGCCATGATCGAGTTGATCTGGAAAGTCTCGATCGTCGTCCGAGATTCTTGCAGGAATTGGTAGAGTTCCGAGCGGCAGGCGCGCAATTTCACGTCGGCCGCTTCGATGATCGCCAGCGGTCGATTGGCCTGATTGAACAAGACCCTGCCGGCCGACTCTCCGCCCCAAGCGGCCGGCGACACGAGAACTCCGAGGTCGGCATTCGTCTCGTCGCATCGATCGACAAGCCGCGTCAGCGCCGCGTTATCAATGAGCTTGTCCCCGGCGACGATCAAAAGACGCGCATCGGGATCGACCTCGGAAAGCGCGGCGAGGCCGCAGCGGGCGGCATCTCCCGTTCCGAGAGCATCAGGCTGGTATGCAAAGACAACGTTGTGGAATTTTTTGCCGACGGTTTCGACGACCTGTCCGGCCAGTTCGCCGACGACGATCGCGTTGCGGATCACGCCGATTCTGTTGTAGGCATCGAGCGCCCTGTGGATCGCGGGGATGCCGACAATCTGAAAACAAACCTTGTGGAGCACCTGGTTGCGCATCCTTCGTCCTTTGCCGGCAGCCAGGACGATGGAATAAAGCGGCGCACGTGCGGCCATGCCTCTTGCTCCGTTACTCGGTGATCGGCACGAGGGAGTTCTGTTTGATTACGACGATCTGCTTCGTCGACGAGCCGATCGACCGGTTCGTCACGATCATTGACAGGCAATTCTTAATTTTGATTGGCGATGAGGGCCGCTGGCAATCGAATTTGTCGAGAAAAAGACGCCAGGAGCTATTTTTGAGCCCGGCAAGCGCATCAAAAGCGTTGGGCTGCCAGTGCCGAAGCGATTCGAACTGAACCCCAAGCTTCCGCAACGGATTTACCCAGCGCAGCCTAAGGCCGCCATCAAAGCGACTACATTAGAAAATGACCGCGGATTTCCCAGCGCGGCCTGCGGCCGCAACCAAAACGATTCAAAAAAGATAAATGACCGCGGATTTCGCGGATACGCGCGCATAGATACGAGCGGGACCGAACTGCGCCGCACCCCGATGAGGGGTGCCAGATAGTTAGCCGGGGGTCGTCGCGCAGCGACCACCCCCGGTAGCGTGTTGCGTCATATCCATTCGACCCCGCGAGGGGTCGCAGAACCGCTGGCCGGAGAACGCCGGGAAAAGCACCATGATGAATATTTTTGCCCATGCGTCCATTTCAAATCGAAGTTGCCTTCGCCCGGCACCGCTGTCGGGGTGCTGCTCGATCGACGCTTTCTCCGGGGGTCTTCGCTTCGCTCGACCCCCGGCTATCGGCTGGCAACCTTCCAGGTTGCCGGTTCTCAGCCGGGCCGCGGTCGTCCCGCCGTTCCACACAGCTTACAGAACTCGCCACATGAAATTCTTCGCGCGGCGCGCAAGTATGCACTATTTGCATTGCGCATACTCGCGGATTTACAGATTGACCCTACCAGGGTTTGAGCTTCCATCCCAGAATGAATCCGATCGCAAAACAAGTCAGCGCGAGGGCTTGCGGCCGCTCTCGCGCATACTTGCGAAAGTAGTCCGAAAGGTCTTCCAGAACGTTCATCTCGCCCTGAGACCGTGCATAAGTCGGCATGTCGCTGTGATACCCCACGTTGGCTTTGGTTTCCATGGTTCGGCTCTCCTGATGCGGCGCGTCGATTTGCCTCGATGCTGGTAGTCGGGCAAATGGCGTGCCGCTGCGCTATCAGCGCGGCCGGGTCGCTCAGTCGAGCGAGCTCCAAGGAATTCGAGGCGAGTTTGTCTCAACCGGTTCCATGCTGGCCGCTTGGCGACCAGCGCGTCATGCGGCCTGCTGCGGCGATGGATCGGCGACCTCAGCCGAAATCGGCGCGCGCTGCCGATTGCGATTGGGCAATCGGAATCGACGCGCATCAAAAACGCGCGCCACGCACCAGATTGAGCTGGCTCCCGGCTCATGAACCCTTCGCAGGCAGATCAAGCTGGCGAGCCGTCCCAGAAACGACAACAGAAAAACGAGCTTGAGCGCACTCAGCGAGAACATGCCGGAAGACACTCCCTCGCCCAGCGCTTCTGCGCAGTATCCCCCCGCTATGGCTGCCAGCGCCGTGATCGGCCCCACGATGGCGCTGAACAGGGCCATGTAAGGCGACGCATTTTTGGCAGGGGCAATGCTGAGCAAGAGGTTGTTGGGCCCGGTGGCCAATGGCGAACTGAAAATTCCCGACAAAAAGATCAAAGGCAACGCCCAGGTCGAATGCGGGGTCACGAACAGCCACCAGAATGGAAAAAACGCCTCTCCCAGCGAGGCGACGAAGATCACAGGCTTGGCTCCAAATTGCTGACTCAACCTCGACCAAAATCGAGTTGCCATGAGCCCCACGATGCTGCTCATCGTCTGCAAAACCGTCACCTGCCAGAGCGGAATTCGCAAATCGACGAGCATAAAAACGGCAAAGAACGGCGCTGCCAGGTTCACCGACAGATACCAGCCGGAGTAAAATCCCAAGAGTCGGCGAAAGTTCGCCTCGCGCAGCGGCGCCAGCAGAAGCTCGCCGAATCGCGCCCTCGATTCCGGTAAGCGATCTTCGTCGGGAATCGCGCCCAGCAGCAGGATTCCCATCAATCCGCAGACGATGGCCGCCCCAAAAACGACCGCATATCCCGCAAATGAGCCCAAGCCCGAAATGGCCGACCAGTCGACGAACGCCGCTGCGACAATGCTCAATGACACGGCCAGAACCGTGTCGAATTGATTTCGCAGCGCCAAAAAACCAATTCGCTGATTGCCCGGAATCAGATCGCGAATCCACGACAGCCAGGCGACGCCCCCCAGCGCTGAAGCCGCGCTGGCCGTCGCGCTGAGCGCGATCAACGCCCAAACGAGCCCGTGGCCCTGCATCGTTGTACCGAGCGCCGCAAAAAGCAGAAGCGGCAGCCAGAGCACGCGGCTGACGGCCAGCGATCCCACGCACAGGCGCTTGCGCGGGGCGCCGCGTTCCAGCAAAAATGAGCCGCCGATTTGGGCGACGTGAGACAGGGCCGGCAAAGCGGCGAGAATGCCGATCTCAAGGCTGCTGGCGCCCAGCGACAGCGCAAACCCGGTCAAGAAGACGCCCGAAAGCAACGTCCCCATCGCCGTGGCCAGCGCGCCTTCGGTGATCGATAGCCGCATACTGCGGCGCAATTTGGAAGCATCCATGCTCACGCTTCTCACGGCTGACTTTAAATTCGCGACGGGAGTGTAAGAAGCAGTCGAAGGCGGGTCAAGCGATGTCGCAAGTGCCGAAAAGGCGGAATTCTGCACGGCAATGTTCGGCCCGGAATGCAGGTACGCATCGGACCCAGGCGAGCTAACCCGATGGCGCGGCGCGCAACCGGCCTCGATGTTTCTTCGCTTCTTGCGCGCAAGGGAATCGAATGAAACCGACAAAGAGCCGCGCCGATCCGGGCAACAATGAGGAGCAATGACAGCCGGGAACTGAGCACACCGGCCATGTCCCATTGCCGCCGATACGAGCGTGGGAGCTTGCACTCAATTTTTCGCAGGCCGACCAGGCAAGTCAAGAGTCCCCAAAAACTGCTTGACTGCTTGCTGTCGGATGTGGCAGCAATTCGTGCCACGGCGGCTTGCGCTAAAACAGTCCGTGGTAGACCGAACAAGCCTGGCAGACTTCGGGCGGCTCGTTCGAGGCCAGCCGTCGACGAAATTCGTCATACGATTCGCCGTTCCAGATGACATCGATGGCATTCCCGCTCACGTTGCCGAAGTTCAGCCGATCGGGAGTCGAAATCATGCAGCACGGCATGACAAAGCCCTGGTAGCTGATGTAGATGCCGCGCCGAGGCCAGTCGCACCTTTCTTCGCCGCGCATCGTGTCGGGGAAGCCGCCCCGGTCGACCTGCGGCAGCCGCAATTCGAGTCCCAATTCGTCGGCTGTCCGGCGCGCCGCAGCAAAACTCGATTCGATGCTGCTGCGAGACTCGCCGAGCAGGCTTTCGGATTCGACGAATTGGCGCATGGGCAAGTACGCCGGCGGGAGCGTCGCTTCGCCGAAATCATGGCACAAATGCTGTACGAACATCGATTCCATTTTCCAGTGGTGCGCCAGCCGCACGAGTTCCGGCAACTCCGCGAGGTTTTGCCTCATAATGACGGTCACCAGCCGCAGACGGGGCAGAGAACTGGCCAGCGTCCGCCGGGCATCGTCCAGAAAGGCCAGGTTTCGCAGCACACGGCTCATGCGGCTGCCGACTCGAATTCTTTCGTAAACCTCGGGGGAAGCGGCATCGATGGAAATGTGGATGCATTCCAAACCGCTGGAAACGCACAACTCGGCCCGCGCGGGACTGAGCACCGTGAGGTTGGTGTTCGTCGTCACGCGAATGCCGCGCGCCGCCGCGACCGACACCATCTCGAAGAAGCGAGGATGCATCATCGGTTCGCCGAGGCCCTGCAGGTGCAAATGCTCAATCTGCGGAAGCTGCTCGAGGATGCGCAGGTATGTGTCAAACTTGAGAAAGGCAGGCATTCCGCGCGGCGGCCCGTCGTTGCGGTATTGAATCGGGCACATTTGGCAGCGCAAGTTGCACTGGCCGACCGGTTCGATTTGCAGAAAGGATGGCAATTTCATATTTCGACACGCGCTCGCCTACCGCGGCGCGCTCCCGCCTTCAGGCGAAAAAGGCCCTGAACCGCCACATGCCGCGGAAGTGCCAGTAGAGAGACAACGGAGGAATGAGAATCGAAGTCAACAGCATCTCGGCGACGTGCCGCGGCGACCGCGAATTGTGCCGCATTCGCTTCAGGCACAACCATCCGGTAAGAATTCCCCACGCGCCGGCTGCCAGCATCGCGGCGGTTGTACCGCGGACGATGGCCGCCGCCGCCGCGACGGCAAGTGCGGCGTCGATGAGATAATAATCGCGTGGAAACGGCGGCAGCCGCTGACGGTAAAGAGCCGGGTGTTTTTTGTAGAGCAGCGCGTTGAATTGAGATTTGCGCTGCTGCGCCAGGCTGACGCCCCAGCGGGCCTCGCGCACGGGATGGACGACGACCGCATCGCCGGCGCGCCCGATTCGCCGGCCCCGCTCCAAAAGTGAGAACTGCAAGTCGCTGTCTTCACGCCAGGCGGCGGTGAAACGCTCGTCAAAACCGCCCACGAGCGCCAGCGCCGAGCGCCGGCAAAAACAATTGGCCGTCACGAATTCGCTCGTCGCCAGTCCGGCGGCGTCGCGCTCGTAATCGGTGGGGCGCTCGGACAGCGGCATGACGACCTTGCCCGCCACGGCGTCGGCGCCTCGTTGGATTTCCGCCAGTCCTGCCCGCAGCCAGCGCGGGTCGGGAATGCAATCGTCGTCGGTGAAAGCGACAATGTCGGCCCGGGCGGCGCGCCAGCCGGCATTGCGGGCAGCGGCCGGTCCGTGCGTGCCGAGAATCGGTATATATCGCAATTGGGCTCCGCCCTGGGCCGAATGTGTTTCGACCAACCGCCGCGTCGAGTCTTCGGCCGCGTCGTCGGCAATCAGCACCTCAAAGCGATCCAGCTCCAGGTCCTGCTGTCGCAGCGCCGCCAGGCAACGCTGCAAACAGTCGGGCCGCCGATACGTTGGAATGACGACTGAAACTTCGGGAGTCATGGAATGCGCTCCGGCTTTTGCAGGAGAAACGGACCGATGACGAGCGCGTCCAAAGGGGACGTCCAGAATGATTCGACGGCGTCTCTGGGCGAGCAGACGATCGGCTCGCCACGCGTGTTGAATGACGTGTTCACCAGCACGGGGACCCCGGTGCGCCGGTAAAAGGCCTGCAAAAGGTCGTAATACAAGGGGTGTTGCAAGCGATTGATCGTCTGAATGCGGGCCGTTCCGTCCACGTGTGTCACGGCCGGAATCTGCGCCACTTTATCGGGATTGGTCTCGAAGACGAACAACATGAATGGCGACGGCCCGGCCTCTTTGAACCAGCGGCCCGCGTGTTCTTCGAGTACGACCGGAGCGACCGGCCGGAAATCTTCGCGGTCTTTGAGATCGTTGAGGCGCGATTGCATCGACGCATTCAGAGGCGAAGCGAGTATCGACCGCGCCCCCAGGGCGCGCGGCCCGAATTCCATTCGGCCCTGGTGCCACCCGATGATCTTGTCATCGGCCAGCAGGGCGGCCGTCTCTTCGGCAATGTCATTCATGCGGCGGTAAGGCAGTTTGGACCAATCCAGAAACTCTTGGATTTGTGCTTCACCATATTGTGGGCCGAGAAAGGCGTGGTCCATGCGATACGGCCTCTCGGCCGCCCCGCGCTCGGCCGCGTCGATCCAAAGTGCCGCGCCCAGCGCTGTTCCCGCATCGCCGGCCGCCGGCTGCACCCAAATCCGCTTGAATGGCCCACGGTCTCTCAGGCGAGCGTTCAAGACGCAATTGAGCGCAACGCCTCCGGCCAGGCACAGATCATCGGCTGCCGTCTCCCGGAAGAGCCACTCCGCAATCTCCAGCACGGTCTCTTCCAACACGACTTGCAAACTGTGCGCGATATCGAAGTGCCGCTGGTCGAACGATCCGCCGCGTTCGCGCCGAGGCCCGAAGATGTCTTCGAAATTGAGTCGCTCGATCGTGAATTGCCCGCGCTCGTCCAGACGAATGGCGTCGCGAAATTGAGATGCATAGAGCGGGTTGCCGTAGGAGGCGAGCGCCATCACCTTATATTCATCAGACGAGTGAAGAAATCCCAGATAACGGGTGACCTCTTCATAAAGCAGACCGAGCGAATGCGGCATCTGGACCTGGCCCAAGGCGCTCAATTGCGTTCCCTCGCCGATCGCGTATGTCGCGGTGGCGCGCTCGCCGCGCCCGTCCAGCGTCATCACCGCCGCGCGCGCAAACGGCGACGGCAGAAAGGCGCTGGCAGCATGGGCCAGGTGGTGAACCACGAAATGCCAGCGATACGGCGAATTTGCCGGATCGATTCCGCGAAGCCGGTGTTCGAGATGGTGCGGCGCACTGTGAGCCAGGTGCCGCGGCGCATTGATCATCGAGGTCAAAAACAGCGGGTCCCAGGGAGACTCCAATCCCGCGGGCGCGCCCTGGCTGTCGGGTTCCAGCGGCAGGGCGACGCTCTCAGATCGGGCCTGTTTGACTAAGAGCCAGGGATCGTACGAGTAGGCGACATGATCGACATCGGTCAATTGAATGCCCGCCTCGGCCAGGCAATAGTCGATCGCATGAAAGGGGAGCTCATATGTCGAGAACGGCACCGG
>DATGKC010000296.1:0-3904 GCA_035294845.1 Planctomycetaceae bacterium
CGCGGCGCAACTTCATGCTCCGCCGCCCAGGCCCCGCGGCAGCGCGCGACGGCCGGAGGTCTCAGCGGCGCATGTTTCGGCGACCGGCCGTCCCGCCATTCTCGATGAGCCGACGTGGAGCCGGTTTTACCGCAGCACCGACCGGCGAGCCATTGAATCATTGATCGTCGGATCGGGGCCGTCGCGAATCGCGATTATCGCCAGTCTGCACGGCGATGAAACGCAGAGCGTCAGCCTGGTCGAAGAATTCGCGAGGAGCGTGCAGCGGCGCCCGCAAGTTCTTAAGCATGCGACCGTGCTGTTCGTCAAATGTCCCAATCCCGATGGATTTATCAGCCGCTCTCCCTACAACATTCACGGCGTCGATCTCAACCGAAACTTTCCGTCAGCCAATTGGAAGGGACTTTCCAACGGCCGGTCTGGCGCAAAGCCCGCCAGCGAGGCCGAGACGCGCGTCGCCATGCGGCTGCTGTCGGACTTTCGTCCTGCCTTGCTCGTGCACATTAAGGACAGCCGCGGCGCCGCAGTCGTCAATTACGACGGGGCCTCCCAAGCCCGAGCCGAGCGCATGGCCAGCCTGGCCTCTGCCCAATCCGTGCAGGGACTCGGAGAAAAAACTTCCGGCTCGATTGAGAACTACGCCCTGACGCGGCTGGCTTGCCCGAGCGTGACCTTGCTTTTGGCTCGCGATGACAGCGACGAAGCGGCCTGGGCGAAAAACCATGATGCGCTGCTTTCTCTTCTTGAGCCGCAACCCTCGGCGAGCCCGTCCGACGACCGAGTGAGCTCAATCGACAACCAGCCGGATCCCTTCGAGGAGCGTCCGGCCAAAAAGCCGTCTTCAAGACAACAGCAGCCCGCAGCGCAGAACACGGCGGCTCGATCCGAGCTTCCGAACACGAATCGGGTCAAAAAGCCGGTCGCCGATTTTCCGGCCCCCGTCCCTGAAAAGGGCTACCTGGAGCTCCCACCACCGTAGTCGAAACCGGAGACGGGAGTTTTTCGGGGCTAGCCGGCGTGACGCGCGTTGATCATCGCCAACGACGCCGCAACCTGATCTCGGGCCAATTTGGCCTCGAGTATCGACTGGCGGAAAACGTCGGCGCGAAGAACGCCTGGCAGCGACATGAGGGTCTCGCCGCCTTTGCCCACAAGGTAAATGTCAGCCGCCGGGTAATATTCTTGACCCGGCTCCTGCCGAACAACGACCCGATCGACATTGGAGAGTGAAACCTCGCGAATCAATTTGTTTCCCAACGAGCGCCGCAGTTGCACAGATTGATTCGTCAAAACGTAAATCTCGCCAAACAGCTTCAGGTGGGCATAAACCTGAATGGCGACGATGGCGGTGGGCAAGGGAAAAAGCAGATGCGAAAGCTTGATGCCCATCACGCGAAGGGGAATCGACTCGTAGAGCCGTCCCAACCATTTTCCAATCGCGGTGCAGGCGATTGAGGGATAAACCACCATGATCAGTGCCTGCCGTCCGGCGCTGACTCCGGAAATCGGGGCGGGCTTTTGCGTCAACATCGTGCAGCAGTCTCCCGTGTCGTTGAATTCGTCTGATCGCGCTGGCCAAGGCAGGATCGCCGTCGTTCGCGTAACCTAACAGACCGATGGCGCCCACGCCAGCCCGCACTCATTTCGTCTTTTTCTCTTTGGCTCCGCCGCCGGCAGGCTTCAGCTTCAGAACGCAGCGAAACCCCACGTCTGTCGGACGTTCGATTTGATTGACTGCGGCTCGGGCCCAGACGCACCAATCCTGGACGCTGCCCTTGACGACGCGCATATTGGCGCCTGCGATCGTTTTCGGCCCGGTGGGATTTCTGGCGGTCGAACCCGACTCGGCCACGACCTGGGCGTAGTAAGTGTCGGCGTACCAGTCGGTGCACCATTCGCGTGCATTGCCTGCCAGGTCCACGATGCCGTAGGGACTCACGTCGCCTCGGAACGCTCCCACGCGATCAATCTGCCCGGGCTGGCGGACGCGATGCCAGATCGCAGGACCATTGCCCCAGGGAAACTGGAAGCCTTCGGTGCCTCGCGCGGCCTTCTCCCACTGGGCTTCGGTCGGAAGCTCTTTGCCGGCCCACAGCGCGAAAGCGTGCGCTTCGGCCCAGGTGATTCCCAGCACCGGCTCCTGGGGGTCTTTTGCGGCTCGCGCGGGTCGCGGGACTCGTCGCTTTTCGGTTGTCTCCTCGCGAAACGTGTCGTAGCGCGCGTAAGTGACTTCCCGCACATCCATGTAAAACGCATCCAACAAAACGCCATGCTGGGGCGCCACATTCGGCGTACTGTGGTTGCTTCCCTGGAGGAACACACCGGCGGGAACGAGCGCCATGACGGCTCCGTCGGCTTCGCAGCGAACGCGCCAGGGCAAACCCGACGCGCTTCGCCCGCCGCTTTCTATGGGCGCGAGGCCCTCGGGCAGCTCGTATTGCGCTTGCGAGTCGTCACGCAAACTCTCGGGTTCACCGGCCGGCGAGCTGGCAGCGGAGTGCCCGGCCAACTCGAATCTCGTTGAATCGATTCCGGGATTGTTAGGAACGAACGCGTAGCGGTCGACGTTCGTTGCGGAATTCGGACCGTCGATCTCAAACGGAACGCCGGCCGGGGCCGACGGCGGTAAAACGGCAAAAAGTTGTTCGCCAGCGCCTAATTCGACTTCTCCGGAAACGTCGCGCGAATTCCGCTTCTTCTGACGTCGTGGGGTCGCTGCGGCACTTGGCACGTTGGCTTCGCGTCCTGCGCCTGGTCCAGCCGGCACTGCGCCGGGCGCGTTGACCGGCGCCGGAGCAGAATTGACATTATCAGCGCCGATCTTGACGACCTTCTTTTCGGGCTTCTTCTCTTCGCATCCCAACCCCGTGAACACCAGGCACAACCCAGCCAGGGTCACGACCGTGCAACGCCAACTGCGTCGGGCAATCATGGGGCAAGCGCGCTCTGGAATGGAGAAATCGCGGACGGTGGGAAATGATCGACAAAGCCCGGCCAAAGAAGGGGCGACTGCTATTTTCGTGTGCCCCAGGGCGATTTTCAAGGTCGCCTTCTGATTCGGCCCGGGGGCATGGCAACGAATCCTGCCACGGCGCGACGTAGCTGAACTCCGCCGAGAAATGTAGCTGAACTCGCAAGAGTTCAGCCGGGCTGCCAGATGCCCGAATCCCGGCGAATTCGGCTAATTGGTAGCGGAATTTGTGAGAATTCCGACGCCTTCGTGCGTTCGTGCGCTTGACGGAATTCTCACGAATTCCGCTACACAAAATCCCTTTGCCACCCAGGGCACGTCGTGCGCCTTCGCACGCGGGGCCCAACGGCGCCGCGCCATCTCACAATTGCCCGCGGCGTTCGAGTTGTTTGTAACGCACCAGCGAAAAGCCGACCGTGACGATCACCGCCAACAAAATCAGCGCCAAAGGAACGAAAATCGATAACCGGAGCGCAATGCAAGCCAATCCCAGAGCGCCGGTGGCCACGAAAATCTTGGCCGCGAGGCGATGCGTTTCGGTCCAGACGCGCTCGCTCGCCAGGGTCCACGGCGTGCGGACTCCGACGAAGAAATTCCGCTGAACTTTGCCCAACACATTTCCGAGCAGCATGAAGAACAGCATCATTCCTCCCAACAGCGCGCGGTCGACCGGCGTCCGATAACCCAAGGCCGGCAACAGCGTCAGCACGTGAATGTAGGCGAAAAGAACCATGATCAACATCACGATGAACGCGTAAGTGCCGCGAAACGTTTCGATTTCAAAATGCTTGGGCGACAGCCAAGGCAGGACCCAAAACAGGCCCAACAGCGGGATCATGATCACAGGCATCAAGAATGCGGCCCATTGCTTCGAACCATAACCGTCGATTTCGCCGTGGATGTTCCAATGCGTGGGCATCTTTTCAGGAATCG
>DATGKC010000297.1:0-5187 GCA_035294845.1 Planctomycetaceae bacterium
AAGGCCTACGAATACGGCGATCCGGTGGCCAATTTGAACATGCACGAAACGCTGCGAAACGCGCTGCACCGCCAAGGCAGCGGAGCGCCCGTGCACATTACCGAAGACGACCTTGTCGTCTACGACACGGAATACCAGACCAGTTGCGCAACGGTCGTTCTCGTCGACATGTCGGGAAGCATGGCCCGATATGGCAAGTATACCCAGGCAAAAAAGGTGGCGCTGAGCCTGCAGGCGCTCGTTCGCGGCAAGTATCAGGGCGATTCACTGCAATTTGTAGGGTTTTTCACCTATGCAACCGGTCTGACCGAAAAGCAACTTTTATATTCGGCCCCCAAACCGGTTTCGATTTACGATTCGCGAGTGCACTTGCGGGTCAATCTCGATCGCCCCGGCGGGTTTGTTCCCGAGCACTTCACCAATATTCATGCGGGCTTGCAGTTCGCCCGCAGGGTGCTGCGGCGGTCTCCGGCGGTCAATAAGCAGATTATTACAATCACCGACGGCGAGCCGACCGCGCACGTGGAGGGCCGCGAGATCGTCTTGATCTATCCTCCGGCTCAGAGGACGGCCAGCACCACGCTGGCCGAGGTGCGCCGCTGCGCCAACGAAGGCATTCACCTGTCGAGCTTCGCCTTGATTGAAGACTATTTTTATCTGGGACTGGTGAACTTCGTCGAGCAGATGGCCGCCGTCTCGGGCGGCGTCGCCGCCTATTGCAACGCCAATGACTTGGGGAACATGGTGATCGACAGTTTCACGCGCGGCCGCCGGAAACGCCGCCGTATCGGGTGAGCTCAGCCGGCTGCTTTCCGATTTTCTTGCGATAGGACAAGTCGACAAGTCGCTGCCACGACTGGTCATCCGGCCGCGTTCGCAGACGTTCGAGCAAGCTGACGGGTGTCGTGTCCAAGCGGCAATGCGTGGCCGAACGCCCGCCGATCAATGGTTGAACAAGAATTCCTTGGTGTTCACCAGTGCCCAAATAATGTCTTCCCAGGCCGTCTTCTTATTCTGCTGGTGCTTGGCCAGGTGGGCCATCGCGATCTTCATTTCATCGGCATCCGGACCGCGCGAGTAAACCCAGCGATACAACTCGCTCACGCGCTCTTCATCAGTCCGTTCTTTTTCAGCCGACAACAGGGCCGCTCGGCCGGTGCCGCTGGAAATCTTCCCCTGAACCTCGCTGCTATTGAGCAAGTGCAGGCTCTGAGCCAGGTTGGCCTCTTGCGACCGCTCGCATTCGCAGGCCGTGTCCGCCTGGGGCTGGCCGAAGACTTTGAGGAAATAGGGGCCGACGGTCGGGTCCGGGAGCTGCAAGGCCGACGTGCCCGCAGGCAATCCGCTGTAACCCTGCGTCGTCGCCGTCACCTGGTGCAGCGCATCGTACAGAACTTCAGCCTTCAGCCGCTTCGGGTAATACCTCGAGAAATTCTGCTTGTCCTTGAGATTGTAATCGTTGGGAAGCGAGCTGAGCTGGTAGGTGTTCGACTTGCAAATCGTGCGAACAAGATCTTTCAGATCGAACCCGTGAGTGATGAAATGCTCGGCGAGACCCCTGAGCAATTCGGGGTTCGAAGGGGGATTCGTCTCTCGCATGTCGTCTTCGGGTTCGACGATGCCGCGATCGAAGAAATGCTTCCAGTAGCGGTTGACAAGCGCCGCGGCGAAGAACTTGTTGTCTTTATTTGCCATCCAATCGACGAGGAAATGCCGCGGGTCCCGCTCGGCCGGCACATCGAGCGCCGCCGCGCCCAGCCCCGTCGGCTTGAGCGACTTGCTCGAACGCGGATTCGTGGCGCTGGCGGCGCCGTCATTGTGAAACACCCGCTGCTCGCGCGCGTTCTCGCCGTTCTTGCGGCCGACTCGGCTGAAGAACGCCGAGAAACCGTAGTAATCGTCCTGGCTCCATTTTTCAAACGGGTGGTGGTGGCAGCGGGCGCACTGGATGCGAAGACCCAAAAACAACTGAGCCGTGTCTTCGACCTGCTCGTTCGTCTGCGCGACCTCGCGATACCACGTCACAGGAGGATTGCTGGCGACGTTGCCGGACGCCGTCAGCACCTCACGCACGAAATGATCGTAGGGCTTGTTCTCGTCGATCGAGTCGCGAATCCATTCGTAAAACGCATACGTGCCGCGAGTATCGAGCGGCTGGCGACGCTTGTTGCGGAGCACCATGTTCCACTTGTTGGCGAACAAATCGGCGTACCCCGGGCTGTCGACCAGCCGATCGACGAGCCTCTCGCGCTTTTGCGGATCGCCGCTGGCGAGAAAATCGCGAACTTCCTGTTCTGTGGGAAGCCGACCCGAAATGTCGATCGACGCGCGGCGGATGAACGTCGCGTCATCGCAAACCGGCGAAGGAGGGATGCCCAGCAGCTTGAGCTTATTCAAGACGGCGAGGTCGATGGAGTTTTTCGGTTCCGGCAGCGGGCCCATGTCGGCGCCCAGCGGGATCGTGGCGCGAAACG
Organism: Planctomycetaceae bacterium; assembly: GCA_035294845.1. Classification (GTDB taxonomy): domain Bacteria; phylum Planctomycetota; class Planctomycetia; order Planctomycetales; family Planctomycetaceae; genus JACQFH01. The sequence goes on from DATGKC010000297.1 coordinate 2,475, forward strand.
TCGAGACCTGCCCCTGATAGCGGGCCATGATCGCCACTTCGCCGGAAAGATCGAGCGTCTTCACGAGCCCGCCGATTGTCACCTCGGCCATCTCGGTGTCGTTGGGCTCATAAAGCGCCATCTGCGTCACGTCTTCGGTCGTGCCGTCGCTGTAAATGGCCAGCGTCGTTACCTGCTGATCGCTGCCGCGGTCCATGATGCGGCCGTCGGGAAAGCACTTGATGCCCGTCACCACCGGATCCTTCTCAGACCCGTACGGCATCCCCTGTTCGATCCACCGCGCGATCAGGCGATATTCATAGCTGTCGATTTCCATGCGCTTGCCGCCACCGTGCGGCGAACGGCCGACGGGCTTCGTCAACAGCAGGCTTTGACCCGGCGACGAGGGAAACAAACGGCGACCGCGGGCTTCCTTCACCAAATACTCATAGTCTTCGTCGGGATAGAAGCCCAATAGCGACAGCTTGAACCCGTTCTGACCGCTCGATTTTCCGTGGCATCCGCCGCCATTGCACCCCAGCTTTGTGAAGATGGGAACGACCTGGTTCGTGAAGTTGATTGGCAGTTCGCCCGACATGCCGCTGACTGCCACCGCCAACGTTGCGGCAAGGCCGGATGCGGCTTCTTTCGCGGTGACCGTGGCGGTTCCGTCGGCGAGCGGCGTCACCATGCCTGCTGCGTCGATTTTCACGATTCCTTCGGGCTGCGATTCATACACGACTTTGCGCGTGTGATCGCGAAGCTGGCCGCTGGAATACGTTCCCGTCACGAAAATCTGCTGGCGCGAATCCCGACCACGAATCGAGACCCCCTTCTCATTGATATTCGGCTCGACTTTGAGAGATGTGAGCGATCCCGGATCGCCCAATCCTTTTGGCTTGGGAGCATCAGCCGCGAAGGCCGCCGAAGCCCACAGGAACGAAGAGAGAACGGCGAGGCCAGCCAGTTTCGATGGGCGATTCATTGATTATTCTCCCGGTCTTTCGAGCGAAGGTCCGTTTCGCGTGGGGCACAGGTGATGCAAGCGGATCGCGGTGGGTGGCCAACCTCGGCAAAAAGCCGAGAATGACCCGAAGCCTGTGTCGCGTCTCAGGTTAACGGGGCGCTTGTCCCCGCCGTCTGTGGAGGAAATCGGGTTTGTTCTACGCTATAAACCAGCATATCGACTCGAATTGATGAATGCAACGACGTTGCCCGTCCATTCAATATATCAACATGTATTTTATCGTCAAGGTTGTGGCAAACTGCACAATCGCCGTCCGCGAACGATACAATGAACGCCATGCACGACTTTCAGTACAGCACGATCGACGAAGTGCTTCTGGCGCTGCGTGCCGGTCGGGTCGTGATCGTGGTCGACGCCGCCGAGCGCGAAAATGAGGGCGATTTCATCTGCGCCGCAGAGAACATCACGCCGGAAACCGTCAACTTCATGCTGGAAATCGGCCGGGGAGTTCTCTGCGCGCCGCTCGCGCAGGAAACCGCCGATCGGCTGCAGCTTTCGCCCATGGTCCCGGCCGACCAGAACAACGCCCCCATGCAGACGGCGTTCTTGATTCCCGTCGATCACCGCGACAGCGGTACGGGAGTCAGCGCCGAGAATCGCGCACTCACGCTACGGGCGCTGGCCGACCCGAATTCGCAGCCGGGCGACTTCGTGCGGCCCGGCCACACCAATCCGCTGTTGGCCAAATCGGGCGGCGTGCTAAGGCGCGCCGGCCATACCGAAGCGGTCGTCGACTTGCTCAAGATGGCCGGCCTCAGACCCGTGGGCGTCTTGATCGAGATCCTCAGCCGCCGCGGAACCAGCATGGCCGACCACACCGAGTTTCAGGCGCTCTCGAGAGAGTTCGGCATTCCGATCATTTCGATCGAGCAGTTGATTCGTCATCGGCATCTGAGCGAGCGGCTCGTCCGAAGGGAGGTTGAAACACAGCTTCCCACGCACTACGGCAATGTGACAGTGATCGTCTACCACGTCGAGCACGACGACCAGAAGCCGCTTGCCATCGTGATGGGCGACCTCAAGTCCAAAGCGGCGCCTCTGGTCCGCATGCACTCGTCGTGCTTTACGGGGGATCTGCTGGCGTCTTTGCGCTGCGACTGCGGCGACCAGTTTCACATGGCCCTCACGATGATCGCCAACGAAGGAGCCGGGGCTCTTGTGTATTTGCCGCAGGAAGGCCGCGGAATCGGCCTGATTCCCAAGCTTCAAGCTTACGTCCTGCAAGACCAGGGACTCGACACCGTTGAAGCCAATCACAAGCTGGGATTCAAGGCCGATATGCGGGACTACATGGTGGGACTGCAAATACTGAAGGACCTGGGACTCTCGGAAGTGCGGCTGCTCACGAACAATCCCAAAAAGACGAATGCGTTCGTCTATTCCGGGGTCGAGCTCAAAGTCGTCGAGCAGATTCCCATCATCGCAGCTCCCGAGAAACACCGCGAGCACTACCTGGCGACCAAGCGCGACAAGCTCGGCCACATCCTGCCGCCCGATTCTCCCGACCGCGACGAACCGCCGCGATGAAGCCATGAGCTCGGGATGACCGACGGGTCGCCATACGCCATACTCGGACCTGTGCCCGATCAACCCCGATACCCTTCCCTGCTCCAGCTCAATACGCGCATCTGGCTGGGCGAGCTGCGGCGAAAGCTCGGCAAGCCGGCAATGTTGGGCGACGTTCCCGACGATGCTCTCGATGCGATC
>DATGKC010000298.1:0-8910 GCA_035294845.1 Planctomycetaceae bacterium
CGGCGAACGCGTGAACGCCCTCAAGCTGCTGGAGAATTTTCCGACCGCGGATGCCGCCGATCTGGTCTATGTGACGCTGCTCGATGATCGCGCTGATGAAGTGCGACACGCGGCGGTCGGCTTTTTGACCTCGCTTCGCGACCGCAATGACGTGACCGATAAGGTCCTTCAACGGCTCACGAGCTCGACGCGCAAAGACAAAATGGATATTCGCGCCGTCGGCGCACTGAAGGCGCTTGCCGGCAGTGAAGAGGACGATCTGCAAAACCGAATTCTGAGGTATCTCGACGAAATCCTGGGATCGCCGCAGGCCGACCAATTTCTTCTGCACGCGATGATCGACGAACAAGCGGAAAAAGGGGACGCCGAAGATTCGCTGCGCATGCTGATGCTGTTCACCCGATCGCAGTATTTCGAGAAAAACTTCGGGTTCCGCCGCTGCGTCGTGCAGGGTCTGATGCAGGTCAAAGACCTCGACGCAATCACGCACCTGATCAACCTCCTTCCCCGATTCAAGGGGCTGGTTCAATTCGACGTCGTCAACCACCTGATTGCCACGACGGGGCAGAATTTCGGCGACGATGCCGGAAAGTGGACGGTGTGGTGGGCCCAGAACCGGGGCCAGCTTCAGCAGCTCGACAAATCGAAGATGCCGCCCGTGGGAAACTACGGCAAATTCGGCGAGTATTACGGCATCCCGATTTGTGCCAAGCGCATCGTTTTCGTGCTCGACACCTCGGGGAGCATGCGGGGCGCCAAGCTGGACGCGGCGAAAGCCGAGCTGATTCGTGCCGTCAAGGAATTGCCCAAAGAGGTTCACTTCAGCCTGGTGATTTTCAACGGCGTGGTGCGGGTCTGGCAGCGCGAACTGGTGGCCGCGACCGAGTCGATGAAGCAAATCGCCGTCAATGTCGTGCTGGAACAAGAAGCGCGGAGCAACACGGCCTCGTACGATGCGCTCGAAGCGGCGTTCGACCTCAATCCCGAGGCGATTTATTTTCTCTCCGACGGCGCGCCGCGCGGAGGAAAAATCGAGTCTCCCCCCGAAATCGTCTCCACGATCTCGGGCGTCAATCGAGTGCGGCGAGTGTCGATTCATTCCATCGGGATCGACACCTCGGTCCCCGGAGCGGCCATTTTCGCACGCTTCATGAAATCGCTGGCCGACGTAAACTGGGGCGTCTATCACCCGGTCAATTGAGCGTTCAATTGCCGCAGCACGTAGTGCAATATGCCGCCGTGGCGGTAGTAATCGACCTCGACCGGCGTATCGATGCGGCACGTTGTCGTGAACTTGACGACGCGCCCGTCCGCACGCTTCGCTTCGACCGAAATTTCGGCCAACGGCTTGATGTCGGGCGGGACACCAATGTCGAACGTCTCGGTCCCGTCCAGTCCCAGCGATTCGCGGCTTTCTCCCTTTTTGAATTCGAGCGGCAAGACACCCATGCCGACCAGATTCGAGCGGTGAATTCGCTCGTAAGACACGGCGATCACCGCGCGCACGCCCAAAAGAAAAGTCCCCTTGGCGGCCCAGTCGCGCGACGACCCGGTGCCGTATTCCGAGCCGGCCAGAACCACAAGCGGCGTCCCCGATTCCTTGTACTTGAGTGAGGCATCATAAATCGACATCTGGCGGCCCATCGGCAAATATGTCGTGACGCCCCCCTCGGTTCCCGGAGCAAGCAGGTTTTTGAGCCGGATATTGGCGAATGTGCCGCGCGTCATGACCCGGTCGTTCCCCCGCCGCGCGCCATAGCTGTTGAATTCGCCGACAGGGACGCCATTGGCTTGCAGATACAATCCCGCGGGCGAATCGGCCTTGATCGATCCGGCCGGGCTGATGTGGTCGGTCGTCACCGAATCGCCGACCGACACGAGCACGCGCGCGTTATGAATGGCTTCGATCTTTCCTGGCTGCGCCGGCATATCCACGAAGAACGGCGGCTCCTGCACATACGTGCTCTTCTCGTCCCACGCGTATAAGTCGCCCGTGTTGCCGGCGATCGCCTGCCATTCGGGAGGGCCAACCGTCGCTTTGGCGTATTCCTGCTTGAATGTATCCGGGCTCATCGAGGCGGCGATCGTGTCGGCGATTTCCTTTTGCGACGGCCAGATGTCTTTCAAATAAACGTCGGTGCCTGACTTGTCTTTTCCCAGCGGCTCTCGCTCCAGATCGACGTCGGTCGTGCCGGCGATGGCATAGGCGACGACCAATGGCGGGCTGGCCAGATAATTGGCTTTCACCTGCGGATTGATACGGCCTTCGAAATTGCGGTTCCCCGAAAGAACGGCCGAGACCACCAGATTTCCTTGTTTGACTGCTTCGGAAACCGGCTCGGGAAGCGGCCCGCTGTTGCCGATGCAGGTCGTGCAGCCGTACCCCACGGTGTTAAAGCCCAGCGCGTCGAGAGACTGATCGAGCCCCGATCGGTGCAGATAATCGGTGACGACGCGGCTGCCCGGCGCCAGGCTTGTCTTGACCCAGCTCTTGCGCGCCAGGCCCTTCGCCACCGCGTTGCGCGCGAGCAGCCCCGCCCCGATCATCACGGAGGGGTTGCTGGTGTTCGTGCAACTGGTGATCGCCGCGATCACGACCGCCCCATCGGTGATCTGCGAAACGTGTCCATTGGATTTCACGCTGACGGCCGGCGAAGGCTCGGTCTTGCCGAACGCGGCCGACAGGTCCTTGCGCCACTGCGATTTCATGTTGGAAAGCAGCACGCGGTCTTGCGGCCGTTTGGGACCAGCCATCGAAGCCACGACCGTACCCAGATCGAGCTCCAGCGTGCTGCTGAAATCGGGGACCGCAGAAGCGGCCGTGCGGAACATGCCTTGTTCCTTGTAATATCTCTCGACCAGGTCGACTTCGTCTTTGGTCCGGCCGGTGCGTTCGAGATAACGCAGCGTCTCGGCATCAACTGGAAAAAAGCCCATCGTCGCGCCGTACTCTGGGGCCATGTTGGCCAGCGTGGCGCGGTCGGGCAGGCTCATGGCATCGAGGCCGGGCCCAAAAAACTCGACGAACTTGTTGACCACGCCGTGCTTGCGCAGCATTTGGGTGACAGTGAGCACGAGATCGGTGGCCGTCGACCCTTCGGGAAGCTGGCCCGACAGCCGAAATCCGACTACTTCCGGCAGCAACATGTAAATCGGCTGACCGAGCATGACGGCCTCGGCTTCGATACCTCCCACGCCCCAACCGACGACACCCAGTCCGTTGATCATCGTCGTGTGGCTGTCGGTGCCGACGAGGCTGTCGGGAAAGGCGACGCCCTCGCGCGTCAGCACGACCTTGGCGAGGTATTCGAGGTTGACCTGATGCACGATGCCGGTCGCGGGCGGCACAACCCGGAAGTTGTTGAAAGCCTTCTGTCCCCAGCGCAAAAATTGGTATCGCTCGCGATTCCGCTGAAACTCGATCTCGACGTTCTGCCCCAAAGCCTGCAGCGTTCCGAAGAAATCGACCTGCACCGAATGATCGATCACCAGGTCGCAGGGGACCAGAGGTTGAATCTTTTTCGGATCGCCCCCCATGCGAACCATGGCGCTGCGCAGTGCCGCCAGATCGACGACCGCGGGAACGCCTGTGAAATCCTGCAACACGACGCGCCCCGGCATGAATGGAATTTCAACCTGCTTGGGCTTCTTGGCATTCCAATTCGCCAGGTCGGTGACGTGAGCTTCGTTCACGATGAAGTTGTCGAACTTGCGCAGGCACGCCTCGAGCAGCACACGAATCGAAAATGGAAGCTTGTCGATCGGCCCGATCTTGGCGTCCGCCAGCTTTTTCAAGCTGAATATCTTGAATTCGCCGCTGCTGGTCACCAGTCGTTTCTGCGCGTTAAAAGGATTGGCATTGGCCACGATGTCTCTCCTCTGACTACGGGGTTTGACCTTTCGCGGATGCTATCACCGCCGTGCGAAATTGAGAAGCCCCCGCCGCGGCGCCCAGCGGCGCGAGTGGCAATTGCCCTTTCGAGTCGTTACAAATTGTTCGATTGCTTTCCCTCGAATTCGGGAATTTCACGACCATGAGCCGTCCCGTCACCAGGCGATCCTTTTTGGGAACGGTCGGCGCGGCCGGCGCGTCGGCCGCGCTGGCTTCTCATGCGGCCCAAGCCGGAGCTGCCGACAGCACGGCAGTCATCGACTGCCATGTGCACCTCAAGCACGGCGACGCGGCCCGCACCGAATGGTCGCCCGAGGCGATCATTGACATCATGGACAAGGCGGGGATCGATAAATCGGTCGTGTTCGCCATGTCGACCACGACCGCCCGCTCGATCGAAATGGCAAAAACGGCAGTCAAGAAATACCCGAAACGGCTGATCCCGTTCCTTTACGCGCTCCCCAGTTATGAACGGCCCGTGCTGAAGGAGATTGAATCAGCCATTTCGGATGACGCATTTCGAGGCATTAAAATCCACGCGGGAGAGTGCACGCTGGCTGAGTACATCATCGACCCGGTCATCCGGCTGGCAGGGTCGTTTCCCGTGCCGTGCCTTATCGACGCCGCCGGAAACTCGACCGTCGCGGCCCGCCTGGCCGAGGCATTCCCGCACACGCCGCTGTTGCTCGCGCACATGGGACGATACCTCAGCACCGACCCCGCGCTCGTCGAGCAGTTCATTCGCGTTGCCGAGAAATTTGAGAATGTGTATCTCGACCTGAGTGCCGTGGCCCTCGTTTACAAGATCGAAGAGGCGGCCCAGAGGCTGGGCGCGACGCGGCTCGTCTGGGGGACCGACGGTCCCTATAAGAATCCCGATCTCGTGACTTACGCCCGCACCGAAATGGACAAAGTCCGACAACTCAAGATAAGTGACGCCGACAAGCAATTGATCCTGGGCGGGAACATCGCCCGGATGTTGAATCTGGAGGCCTAGTCCGAGTGCAAATGCGGCCCCAACTCGTGGTAGCTGAACTCGCCAGAGTTCAGGCGCTTGGGTTTAGACTTCTTACCATTACATTTGGTCTGAATTCTGGCGAATTCAGCTACAAGCCTTTGTCTGAATTCTGGCGAATACAGGTACTGAAAGGAACACGCCCATATGTCGAGGAACGCATTGCTTCAAAGTTCGCTGGCCGGGATCCCCGTGCGTCGCGGAAAGGTTCGCGATGTCTATGACTTCGGCGAGCGCTTGTTGATCGTCGCCACCGACCGCATCAGCGCTTTCGACTGGGTGCTCCCCACCGGAATCCCTGACAAAGGGCGGGTCCTGACGAAGCTGAGCGAGATGTGGTTCGCGCGGCTCGCGACACCGCATCATCTCATCAGCATGAACGCCGGCGAAGTTCCACTGCCGGCGGGAACCGACCGGCAGTCGCTGGAAGGGCGCAGCATGGTCGTCCGCAAAACGCGGGTGTTTCCCGTCGAGTGCGTTGTGCGGGGATACCTCTCAGGCTCGGGGTGGAAGGAGTACCAGAAGACGAGCTCGGTATGCGGCATTCGGCTTGCTCCGGGACTTCGCGAAAGCGATCGACTCCCCGAGCCGATTTTCACTCCGGCCACGAAGGAAGAATCCGGGCACGACATCAATATCCCGTTCGAACGAATGAGCGAGATCGTGGGCGCCGCGGCGGCCAACGAGCTGCGGCGCCGCAGCCTGGAGATCTACGCCCACGCCGCCGAGTACGCCCGCAGCCGCGGGATCATCATCGCCGACACGAAGTTCGAATTCGGCGACTACCGAGGCGAGATCATTCTCATCGACGAGGTTCTGACGCCCGACAGCTCGCGGTTCTGGCCCGCCGACCGATACGACCCGGGACGCTCGCAACCCTCGTATGACAAGCAGTTCGTCCGCGACTGGCTGGAAACGACCGGCTGGGACAAGAACAGCCAACCCCCCGCGCTGCCCGATGAAGTCGTGGCCAAGACGCGCGAAAAGTACATCGAAGCCTTCGAGCAGCTTTCCGGAACGAAGTTCGCGTGGGCGTAGTGGCGTAGTTCGACCACGACTGCACGCTACGAAGACTCGGCCTTCTTTTTGACGCGCGCCGCGAACCGATCGACTTTCACGACGCGGCGCTTGTGAAATCCGCGGGCGATCGTTTCGGTTTCGTCGCTGGCCTCGAGTTGAAATGAGATCACCGGCCCCTCGCTGTGGATGATGCGCGCCTGGCAAGTCACCCTGTTGCCCACGGGCGTCGGCGCCAGGTGATCGACCTCGATCCGCGTGCCGACGGTGATCTCGCCCGGTTCCAGAAAAGGGAGCGCCGCATCGAGGGCGGCGTGCTCCAGAAACCAGACCAGCCACGGCGTCGAAAGCACCGGCAGCAGCCCGTCCTGGCCGAAGCCGATCGTGTGCGCCAGTTCGACCGAAAACACCCGCTCCCCCGCCGCGCCGATCTTGGGTTGCCCTTGCATGGTTGGCATCTCCGTTATGTAGGCAATGCGCATTTTAGCAGGCTCGTGGCCAATTCACCTCGTCTGGCGTATCCACCTGGGGACGGTTAGACTTAGCATACGCTCCAAATTGGGACCATTCGCCGATGATCGAACGGATCGAATTCAAGAACTTCAAAGCCCTCCGGTCGGCAGTGTTGCCGCTCGGCCGGTTCACACTGATTGTCGGTCCGAACGGAAGTGGAAAAAGCACGGCACTGAAAGCGTTGGAGTGCGTTCGATCTCCGCGCGATTTTACACATGCGATGTTGGCCACCGCGGGCGTCGACGAGAAGGCGGCGGTCTCACTGCACTTTGGCGATCCGAATCAAGGATGCAGGATGACGGTCGGCTGGTCTCTGCCGCAGAACAACGATCTCGAAATCACAGATGCTTCCGGCCAGCCGGCGCCTGCTGTGACATGCAGCGCAATCCAGCAGACGCTGCTCAAGACCTGTATCTACGCGCTCAATCCTGATCAACTCTCGCGAGAAGTGCCGCTTATGCCGAACTTGCAGTTGTCGCCGAACGGCTATGGGCTTGCGGCGTTGCTCGACAGCTTGCGCGACACGAACCCGGAACAATTTGAGGCCCTGAAGCGCGAGCTTCCGCGCTGGTTCCCTGAGTACGACAACATACTTTTCGAAGTACCCTCTGGAGGGAACCGTGCCCTTGCCCTGCGGACCGTGGCGGGAGCGAAGATCGCTGCTCGCGATCTTTCGCACGGGACGCTTCTAGCTCTGGCCATGTTGACGCTCTCATACTTGCCTGATCCACCGCCTCTGATTGCGTTCGAAGATCCGGACCGTGGAATTCATCCGCGGCTGTTGCGCGAAATTCAGGACGCCCTTTACCGACTGGCCTACCCGGATAGTTCAAGTGGTCAGCGTGCCCCTGTTCAGGTCATCGCCACGACGCATTCGCCGTATTTTCTCGATCTCTTCAAAGAGCACGCCGAAGAAATCGTCATTGCGCAGAAACAGGGCGCCGAGGCGACATTTGAGCGCCTCAGCGAGCGTCCTGACATTGAGCAAATACTCGACGGAGCCTCGCTTGGCGATGTCTGGTATAGCGGCGCCCTCGGCGGAGTGCCGGTGGCCCAATGAAAGTGGCCGTATTGACCGGGCTTGGTTCCGCTGAAATATCACAAACGATTGTCAATTACCGGCTCACTCGGGTCCAGCTTCCAACTTCCAGCTCTCGTCGAAAAACCCGGCGCGCAGGACGCGCTCTGCCAGCGGCTCGGTTGACTTTACAGGCTGCTCTTTGCCGACTTCAATCACGGCCCAATCGCCCCAGCGCGGGAAGAGCAGGTAGTTGAGCTTGGCCAGTTCGGCCTCGCGAAACGTGTGGCCGCTGTTGATGACGACGTATCGCTCGACCCCGACTTCCAGCCCGAGAGGATTCGGCTGAATCATTGCCGGGACATGGTCGGCCGCCGCGTACGACTGGCCCGCGACTGTGAGCTGTTCCTTGGTCCAATCGATCGGTATTTTCTTCAAGATGCGGCGGATCCACAAATTGCTCCCCGGATCGCCGAACAGTATTAAGTTGCAATCGCGCACTTCCTCGTCGGTCACGTCCACGTCGTCCTTGACCGGCAATTCACCGCGGAAGTAGCGGTTCCATTCGTAGCTGAACCGCACGAGGCTGGCCTCGGCATAGGCGTGGGCCTGTTCGTTCCAGGGCCTCCCCGTTCCGCGGACGCAAAGAAACCTGCTCGTGAAAGCATCGTCGATAGGTCCAGTGAGCCCCGGTCGCTTTTCGCGCGCTTCTCGGCGCCCAGTTGCAGCCAGCAACATCCAACCTTCGGCGCCGCGTTCGAACACAGGCGCTTGCCGCGGCTTGCCCTCTTCGCCGCCTTCTTCGATCGCGAACTCACGTCCGGCGATTCGCACTCGTGCGCCTTTCGCAGGCAGCGCCACCGGCAGCACGGCTAGCCGCGTGATGTTTTGCGGCTCGTCGATTTCCACCGTGCCGTCGTCCATGATCCGCGCCGAAACTTCGCTGCGCCGATAATGTTCGCCAAGCCGCAGCACGTCCAGCCAATGGCAGCGATGGTACTTCAGCGTCCAGGTCACGAATCGCAGCTTCCGCGGAACGTGATCGAGCCCGTGATCTGCGTATTCGCCAATCCGCCGAAGCTGTTCGGCGTGCGTTACCGGGTCGATGACGTGGCCCGTTTCAGGCGAGATGAGGTTCACCATCGTCAGCCCTTCGCGGCTCATCGCCTCGCCCATGATCACGTGCGCCCGAAAGAACACATCTTTTCCCCCCATGCAGGCGATTGCGGGAACGATGCCGGCGTTGGCTGCATAATCGACCGAATCGAGCATGTGCAGGCCAAGCTCCTGATGTTCGGGAAGCTGGCCCACGCGGACAAAATTCTCGAGCGGCGTTTCCGAAAAACGATGCGTATCGACGTAGCCGCAGTAAGGTCCGAGGGCGACGAACACGTCGGGGTGCTTGAGGCCCAGATGCCACGTCCCCGAGGCGCCCATCGACATGCCGCGCAGGAC
>DATGKC010000299.1:0-5017 GCA_035294845.1 Planctomycetaceae bacterium
GATCTTGATGGAGCACTTGGGCTTTTTGAGGAGCGCCTCGGTCGGCTTCTCATGCATGCCGGCCACGCCTTCTGAGCCGAGGACTTCGATAGCCGCTCCTGAGTAGCCGGAATTCGCCAGCGCCCCTTCGAGCAACTGCGGATCGCCGACGAGCAGCACTTTAAGGTCGGGGTTATCGGCAACGGCCGCCAGGGCGCCGGCGACGTTGGGCTCGGGGGCGTCATCGCCCCCCATCGCATCCAAAGCAATGCGCATGGGAGACTAGCCAGCGGTCTCGACGACCGTCCTTCCCTGATAATACCCGCATTTGGGACAAGCCACGTGGCTGGGCGCCGCCGTTCCGCACTGCGGACAATAGACAAGCTGCATCGGTGTAATCGCGTTGTGACTTCGCCGCTTTGCAGAGCGGGAATGAGATTGCTTTCGCTTGGGAACCGCCATGATCTGGGCCGCCGTTCTAAGGCTTTCAAAGGAGCAAAATTCGAATTTGCAGCCGTCCGGGGACAGCTTCGTCCCGTCCAGAAAACCCACGGCAGGGTCTGCACGAAAGCGAAACCGCATCCTATTCGAGAGAAATGGCGACTGTCAAGCAAAGGGGTTCAATGGGAGTCGTTGATCCCGCTATTCATCGAGCTGTCGCTGCAATTCGGCGATCGCTTCGTGGTAAACCTGAAGGACGCAGGCCTTCTCGGCGTTATCGGCGAATCTCGCCATGTCCTCCACGCGACGGACTGACCGCTCGATGCTGGCCACGAGATCGCGCGCGGCCGCGGGATTGAAAATGCGCGCTCCGGCGATCTCGACGTAGATGGGACTCGTGTGACTGAACAGCGGCTTGCCGAACTCGTTCTGTGGCGCTTGCGCGAGCCGCGCCGCGTCGGGCGGCGATGGCGGCGCAGGCGTTCGCAGGGCGAGCCAACCGGACGAGCGCATGTCGATCGTCCAGCGACCGGCCGCTTCGAAATGCCCGCCGACGGGCCGGCTCTTGGCGCTCTCAATGACGACTCCGTCGCGGATCAATTGAATTTCCCGAAAGTCGCTGCGGCCGACGCCTCGGGCGATCACTTCGACACTGCCTCGCGCCGGCAGCCGCAATGTATCGCCAAGTGTCTTGCCGCTGGCACTCAACTCAAGCAAAGGACCATTTGTGATGAAACTTTTTCCGGCGGCGAGCGACTTGAGCCACGAGCGAGCCGTCAGCGGTTCGGCCGCCGGCGCGTACACGCGCGCGAAGTCATAGATGAACCAGTCGGTCCCCGTCGAAAACGGCGCGCGAATCCCCGCATTGAGAAAGCGGTAAAAACTGTCTTCATAGCTGCCGTGATCGCCTCCGTCGAAGATGTTCTGCGCATCGAGCCGGCCCATCACCCAGTTGGGCACGTTCTCGAAGCCCCAGTGATTGTGGCACCAGACGGCGGCCGCCCCCTCGCGACGCGCCGCATCGATCCCGCGCTGCACGGGCAGGCCGTCGGTCCCCGTCTGCATGATTCCCGGACCGATGCTGACAGGCAGCACCAGGTCTTGAATGTCGAGGAACATCACATGGCCGTAGCCTTCCCCTTGTGCTGAAAAGTTATGACGGTGTTCTTCACCGTTGCCGAAGAGCACGCCGGACGCATCGCCCAGTCGCGCCAGATCAGCCTTCAAGTAGCGATTTGTAATATACTCGTGGTCGGCGCCGGCGCGCTCGAGATACGACACGAACAAAAGGTCGAGACCGTCGGCCGCGGGCACCTCTTGCAGATAGCGATCGGCCTGTTCCCGCGCAAGCCGCATGAGATGCAGGTGCGTATTGGCCGATCGCAAGCCGTGCGAGGCCGCGCGATAGAACCGCTTCAGCGGGACTCGCTCGGTTGCATCGCTTTTGCCGCGAAGATCGAGCGCCAATTGGCGCGCCTCGGTTTCCAAGCCGGAGAGGGCCGTCAGCGTCAATTGTTTCTGCGGCAGCGAGACCTTGACGACACCCGAGGCGGGGACGATCGACCACTGATGGATCGGCAACGCTTCATCGACGAGGCCTTGGCCGCGAGATAACAACTCCGGCGTGGGAACGATCCGGCCGTCGGAATCTTCGATGCGCACGATTCCTGCGAGCCGTTCGTCGGTTTCGGCGTCCGTCAGCGTCAAGGCGAGAATGCAGCGTCCCCCGTTCGGGGATTGGCTCCATAGCGTCGCCCCGGCCGCGATGAGGCAGGCCGCCGCGAGGATCGGTCGCGCGGCGGCTTTTCCGCGCGGCCGCATGCCGGCAGCAAAATGGACCATGATTCGTCAATTCGATCTGGAATGCTGTAGCGGGGCAAAACCTGCGAAGACTTCTGGCCTTTAAGACCGGCAGCAGGTATCATAGGACAAAGCGTTCGAGGAGCCTATGAAAGCCGCCAAACGACATCAAATCCCGTCCAAATCGGGCCGGGCGGGGAGCCGCCGGCGGGGGGCGGCGACGCTCGATTACGTGCTGGTGATGGGGGCCGTCTTGCCCATGGCGGCCCTGGCGTACTATTATTCAACAAGAATTCTGCGGGCCGTTTACGAGATGACCTGTGCCCTCGTCTGCTGGCCCTTCATGTAATATCCGCTTAATAAGTTCCCCCTTTCACTTCGATGGGAACCGCGAACAGGAGTTCAAATCATGGCGACTTTCTCCGCCTTCCGCCGCTTGCTTGGAAAAGTTCACCGCGATGAGCGGGGGGCCGTCAGTCTTGAGACGATTCTCATCATCGGCGCCATCGCGCTGCCGATTCTGATCTTCGTCATCAAATACGGCTGGCCTCGCATCCGCAATTATTTCTCCAAGGGAATGACCGATCTGGAATCGCAAAGCGACAGGGTCACCAGCGGTCAATGACCGGGGGTTCCCGGCTCGCGCGGTTTACGCTTTCCGAATGGTCATCACCCTCTCGACGGTCCTGCTTTTGGGACTGACGGCGACGGCCGCCGTCACCGACATCGTTTATCACAAAATCTATAACTGGACGACGTACCCGGGAATCGCCGCGGCGCTCGTGGTGAATTACTTCGAGAACGGTTGGAACGATCATTACCCGGGGCTGGAAGACAGCCTCCAGGGATTGGCTGTATGCGGCGGGCTGATGCTGGTTTCGTACGTGCTCTTCAGCGTTGGCGGAGGAGACGTGAAGCTGATGGCCATGCTGGGAGCGTTCCTGGGCCTGGAAAAGGGATTGGAGGCCCTGCTGTGGACGTTCGTGCTGGGTGCAGCCGCGGGCTTGACGGTGCTGATCTGGCGCGTGGGATTTTTTCGCCTGGTCGGCCGCAGCATGCGCCACGTGCTGCTGTCGCTGCGGCTGGTAAGTTGGCTGCCCTTGTCGGAAGAAGAACGACGACAATTGCAGCTTCCGCTGTATCTGGCGCGGTTTGCCGGGATGGCCGTCGTGATTGTGACCTTTGACCTGACGCGGTTCTTGTAGCGTGCATCGCGCAATTCTCGAAGCTTGGTTGCCGCTGTTGCCGTGGCTCTTGGCCGGTTTTGCCTGCCTGTGGCTTGTGGCTCGCGTCAGCGGTGCGCGCCTGGAAATCGGCCGGCTGAGAAGAGTGCACCGCTGCCAGGAAGGGAGCGTGCAGACGCTTTCGTTCGTGCTCACGCTTCCCGTGTTCATGATGCTCGTGTTGTTCATCGTCCAGGTCAGCCAGCTCATGATCGGCATCGCGGTCGTGCATTATGCGGCGTTTGCCGCCGCGCGCGCGGCCAGCGTCTGGCTGCCTGCCCACGTTCCGCCCGATGAGCCGGTCAATACGGTGAACGGACTGGCCAGTCCCCCTCCCGCCTGGTCGACGCCTGTCTTGAACTATTACGGCAACTCGGGGAGTGCGTCGTGGAAATGCCAGAAAGTCTGGTCGGCGGCGGTTCTCGCCTGTTACTCCATCGCGCCGTCGCACGTCTATCTCAATCCCGGGGCGCTGCAATCGACCAACAGCAATATGGCCGCGACGACAACGTCTTTGTATCAGGCGCTTGTGCCCGCGTCGCAATCGAATGCCAGAATCCCGATGCGCATTCTCAACAAGGCCGCGTATGCCTCTGAGCACACGATGATCCAAATCAGCGGGCACGATTACGACGACGGCGGCCCGGCGACGTACAATCCGATCGGCCATCCCGATCCCAAAGTGGTCTGGAAGCCCAATCAGATCGGCTGGCAAGATCCGATCACCGTGCAAGTCTGGTTTCGCTTCCCGCTGCTCACCGGGCCGGGCCGATTCCTGTCGCCGGGAAAGTTCCTGTCAAACCGCCTCGCGCCCGACGACGGCACTCCCGACCGGGTCAGCAACCGCATTCAGATCTGGGACAAGAACGCCCATCCGAATTACGCCGAAACTTTGTATTGGACTCAATTGACCGCGACGGCCACCGTCACGACGGAAGGCATCATTTCGATCGTTCCCTATGTTCACCAGGCCGAACCCGTTTACTGAATTCGCCCGGCGTCAGCATGCAGGCGGCGCATTTGCCGCGCTGCTGGGGTCGCGGTTGGCGCGCCTTTGCGCGCTGGGCCGCGACGAGCGGGGGACGATCAGCCTTCTTTCGGTGATCGCGATCGTCGCGCTGACGATGGTGCTGGGAATGGTGATGAACGCGGGCCGGGAAGTCGACGAAAAGGTGCGGCTGCAGAACGCGGCCGACGCGGCGGCATATTCCGGCGGCGTGGTCATGGCGCGGGGCCTTAATGCGCTGGCTTTTTCGAATCACCTCGAGGCCGAAATCTTTGCGCTCACGGCCTACATGCGCGCCGGGCGCGATGCCGGCCCCGAGCGCGATCCGACGACGATCAACATGGTGAACAACAGCGTCAAAACGCAGATCGCCATTCTCGACGCCTGGAACAATGTGGGGGCCATATTCGCCAAATCGTCGTTCCCCAAATTCGCCGCGCTCGGTCCGGCCATTCAACAAAAGGTGCTCCTCGAGAAAGAACTGGTTCGAACGTTCCTGGAGATGACCGAGCTGCACTCGTCGCTCGTCCTTCCGCCGCTCGAATACATTCTGCGGGGGCCGGCCGTT
>DATGKC010000300.1:0-12331 GCA_035294845.1 Planctomycetaceae bacterium
GCATCTTCGTCTCGAGACGCGCGCTCTCCAGCGCCGTTTGCCGCACGAAGAATTCCGATAGGCTCGACAAATACCAGAGACCGGCCACCGAACCCAAAATCACGGCCGCCAGCACGCTGACGGCCAGCGGATAGCGGCGGCTCCAACGCACGATCCGCGCAAATTGGCCCATCGGCCGCGCCAGAATGCGCTGGCCCTGCTGAAATCGGCGCAAGTCGGCCGCCATTTCGCGAGCGCTTTGGTAGCGCCGCGAGGGGGCCTTGTGCATGGCCTTGATGCAGATTGTCTCCAGATCGCGGGGAATGCCCGGCTTGACATGATGCGGGGGCCGCGGATCGTCTTCCAGCACTTGCAACAGCAAAAGCCGGCGATTGCCGTGAAAGGGCCTCTCGCCGCAGAGCATTTCATAAAGCACGACTCCCAGGCTGTAAATATCGCTGCGTGCATCGACTTGGTGCGACGTGCCGGCTGCCTGCTCGGGTGACATGTAGGCCGGCGTTCCCAGCACGCGGCCGTCGGATGTCATCGTCAATTCGCCCGTATCGCGCTTGGCCAGCCCAAAATCCATGACGTGTGCCCGCTGCCCGCGGTCGATAATGATGTTCGACGGCTTGATGTCGCGGTGCACCACCCCGTGTTCGTGGGCGTATTGCAGCGCATCGGCAAGGTCTGCTGCGATTGCGGTCGCTTCTTGCAGATCGAGCGCGCCGGCTTTGAGGCGTTCTTCGAGCGTCGAGCCGTCGATGTATTCGCACACGAGAAACCAGACGCCCTCCTCCGTCTGGCCCGTCTCATACAGCGAGACGATGGCCGGATGCTCGAGTTGCGCGGCGCTGCGCGCCTCGCGAAGGAAGCGTTCGACTTCTTCGTGCGAGGCGAAGCTCCCCGCTCTCTGCACCTTGAGCGCCACAAGTCGTGCATGCCGCGGGTCCCAGGCCTGAAATACATAGCCAAACGAACCCACTCCCAGTTCGGCGCGCAGCTCAAAGCGGTCGAGCCGAATCGGTCCCTTGAGGAGCCTGGTCGCCAGATCGCGCCCGGCATCGGCGGCGATTTGCGAAGCCACTCGGTCAAACCGCGAGCTGACTGCGGCGGCCCAAGTTACCCAAGGTCGATCAGCGTGGCCATTGGCGACGTTTTGCGGTTGACTGAGCCGCTGGAGCTGCTCGACGAGCTCGTCGCCCGGTCCGCCGATGGCCTCGAGGCGATTCTGGCAGTCGGCACAAGCCTCAACGTGTTGGGCCAGCGAATCCCATTCGGCGCCCCCCAGGCGGCCGACAGCGAAAGCGCGTAGCGCGTCGGGGCTTGGGCAAAGCTGTTCTATCACGGTGAATCTCTCGGCGATTTCGCAGTCATTCTTTGCTCTGTCGGAGTGGCTTCCGACTGAAGTTCACGCTGGCCCTAACGGTGGATCCTCGGCGTTTCAGCCGAAATCCAGACTCTATTTAGTCTAACGTCGAAGCGTTACAGTCGTCCACGCCGGTGTTTACAGCCGGTCGCCCGTTCGCCTGGGGTGCGACCAGACTTCTTGACGGACTTAGGTTATTCGGGCGACGCAACTTTTTGAGCGTTTCAATCGTCACCAATGTATCTCCGCTTTCGGCAATGAAATCCGGAGCTCGGCAACGCCCGCCTCGGTGACGAGCGTGTCCTTGAGCCAGAGGATCGCGGAGCACGGCGACTACAAACCGGCGCCGGTCGGGCGCGGGCGACTTTGACGTCGGATCGTTTTGCATTCACGAAGTCTACGGCACTCGCGCGAGCGCGAACATGGCGTCTCGTGCGGCTAATCGACAGGCGGGCGATTGGGCCTGCGCCGCCGCACCGGGCCGGAAGCGCGCGGGCGCGTTCGCGTCGGTTTTGGTCTGCGTCGAAACAACTGGTGCACCTGCCTTTGAATCGGCCGGTTGACGTCGTAATCGACGAAGGCCGCGACGAATCGAAACGCCGCGCCCACGATGCACGCCGCAGCGAGTACGATGATGCCGTCGATCGTGACGCCGAAGCCGTTCAGGATCCAGTTGTGAGTTTGCGGATCCCGAGTGGCCATGACGTAAGGCCAGCCGCACGCGGTTTGGTGTTCCGCTTTGAGAAAGTCTTCGCCCTCATAGTTGATCGACGTGAAGTTCTGGTACATCCGCAAATTGAGGGCCAGCATCAAGACTCCTGCGACGAGCGGCGGAATGAACCAGACCATCAGCGCCACAATGTACGACGGGGCAATTCCGGTTTCATTGGAAGCGGCCGAAGAGCGAGCTCGGGGATAGTCGTCGTCGTAGCTCATTTCGACACCTCGTTCATGGCAGAAATGAAGCGTGATAACCGCCGCACGCACGAGATTGGCTTCGATATTATGCCCGACTCCGCCGCCGGAAGATAGCTCACCGTACGGCGGGTACAACTTTTCACCCGACCCCCCCTGGCCCCCCCTTGCTAAAGGGGGGAAATGCATGTTCCCGCGAGAACACGTTGCGCAAAGCGCGTCGTGCACCCATCCCCGGCACGGCGCCATGGGCCGCCTATTTCCCGATCGCCCGCCGCAACACGTTGTGCGTGATCGTTTGCACTCGCTCATCGGGGCCGTGCGGGCGCGTCCAATGCGACCAGGGAAGCGTGTGGCCCGGCGGATCGCTCAGCCCCTGCGCCCAGAAAATCGTCGACGCATTGAAAACGACGTTGCCTTTCGGCCCGGGATAAATCGTCGCCATCCACTGCTGCGGACGCGTTCCGCCGACGAGCGCCGTGCCGGCAGCCACGATTTCCAGGCCCTTGAGGTCTTGCGGCGGATCGCCGTGATATTCCCATCCTACGAGGCCGGGAATATGTTCTCCCTTCTTCATGCCGGTTCCGGCAAAGAGCCAATGCTCCGGCTTGGTGACGATCCAATCGCCGCCGCCGTTGACGGGCTCGACGTTGCGCGCGCCGATTAAATAGCCTTCGTCGGGCCCGCGCTCGGGGAACGGGCCGTTGTCCCTCTCACGCTCGACGGCATATTTCTGGTAGCCGCCGTAAGGACCGCCGCGGAACATGATTCGCGCCGGCTGCCCGTTCGCGCCGGCGCGCAAGGGCGTCACCCAGCAGACGGCGTTTCCCGAAAGAAACAACAGGCTCACCCCCGCGTCGCGCATTTTGACGACGCTGTCGTATTGCCGGCGGTCCCAATACTCATCGTGGCCCACGCTGATGAAACATTTGCACTGAAGCCCCCGTTCAGGCGCCAGCATGTCGCTGTTCGAAACATATGTCACATCGTAGCCGTGCTGCTCGAGGAAATAGCTCAACGGAAACTCAAACGGCAGGAATTCGCCCGATCCGATCGAGAGCGGATCGTTGATCACGCTGGTGAACTGGGCGTAACGGCCGTAAGGACGGTCAAAACTCACGTCGGCCCAGGGCCCCTGGTTGCCCTTGGGATGCGTGTAGAGCGAGAACTTGCTCGGCCATTCGTTGTATGCGTTCCAGGTGTTGTCGGAACACTGGAACAAAACGTCGGCGGGCCGGTCGTCCTTGACGATGAAAATCACGTAACTTTGCCAGGGGGCTGTCTTCTCGTCCGGCGGAATGCATGTGAGCCGTCCGAGATACACTCCGCTCTGCCAGTCGGGCGGAATCGTGAGCGTCGTTGCCGGCTTCCAGCGGCACTCATGCAGGTTTTTGGGACCGGCTTGAGGATCGGGCTGCTTCACCCCCTCGAACGGGCCCAGCGTCGTCATGAGCCGCGCCCCGCGGCCGCCGTACCAGCCGGTGCGAAAAATCTCGATCTGGAATTTTGCCGGCGGGTTCGTCGAGACCATGATGTCGAGAACCTCACCGCTCGTTACGCTCTGCTTCGAACAATAGCCTTCGATATAGGCCGCGCGAACTCCGTTCACATTCTCGAGCGCCACGCGCGTGAGCTGCCAATCGTGAGCCCCTGGCTTTGCGTTCTCGCGGGGGATCAAGTCGGCGTCGCGCTCGGCGGCAAGCAGGGAACTGATCGATGCGAGCCCTATGGCCGCCAGGAAATACAATAGGCCCGCCACAACTTTGCGCATCTCAATCCTCCCAGGAATGATTCCGCCCCGTTTTAGCGACGAGTCGCCGCGGCACTGGGGATTGTACCCGAATCGGCGGCGGGGTCGGAGGCATGGTCGGCCGGCTCTTCCTGCTCTTGGGCGGCGGGCGATGCCTCTTGGGCGTCGATCAGCTTCTTTTCAGAGCTGAAATCAACAACGCGGCGTGCAAGACGCGCCGATTGTTCGGCCATCGCCAGGTAGCGCCGCGCATCTTTGGTCGCATGAGCCTTGCGGGCCAACCGCGCGGCCTCGAGGCAAAGCTCGATGCTCTCGGAGGCGTGCGAGATTCCCGCCTCGAAGCAATGCCTCGCCGTCGCGTAGACCAGCTCGGCCGTCCGTGGAGTTCGGCGTTTCAGCACGCCTGCGATCCTCCCGTGCAGCTCGCGCGCGACTTTCGAAGAAGGATGCTTCTCTTTCGACCCGGAACTGCCCACCCCCAGCTCCTGACGTACGATTTCCAGCATGAACGTCGATGAAAAGGCGTAACATTCCTGGTCGGAAGGGATGTCGCGGACCAATTGCAATTCGCGATCGAGGTGCCGCAAGATATGCAAGAGTTTCAAGCGGTCCAATTCCAGGCATTCGGCGACGTCGTCCACACGAAATTTCTCGCCCAAAAGCGCCGCGCATTCCAGAACCGGTTGATAAGGCCCCGATGCCCGCAACGACTCGGCCAGCTTGGCGCGCATCGCCGCAGGAACAGGCAATGGTCCGCGCTTGAGGTACTCGGGCCGCAAGACGAAGCCTTTCGGCGTGGTCCGAAATGCATTGGCGGCAGCCAATTCCCGCACGGCGCGAATCAGCCAGAACATGCCCCCCGCCTCATGGCTGAGCACTCCCAACGCGTTGACGAGGTAGCGGGCCGAAGCAATTTCAATTCCCAGGCTCTGATCGAGGAACCGCACGAGCTCTGCCGCGGTCGGCGGGCTCAGCGAGACGACGGTGTCTTTGAGACCCAGTTGATCGACGGCCTTCGGGTCGCGGCTGGCGACGATGATCGTCAGCGAAGTGTCGCTCCCCGGCGCGAAACTCTCCCGCAGGTGTTTGAGGACGGCGGCAGAGCCTTCGTCGATCCATTGCACATCATCGAGAAACAGGATCACCCGCTGATTTTGGGCCAATGTGTGCAGTGCATTGGCCACTCCGGCCAAGAGGTCGATGCGAGAGCTCTCTTTGTCGCCTTCATCGTTCGAGTCGACCGAGAAAAAATCCCAGAAAGGAATCAATTCGTCGGCCAAGCGCTCGAAAATGCTGTCGACGTTGCCCCCTTGCGCCGCCAGAAATCGGGAGGAGACTCCCAGCTCCTCGAGGGCTTCGCGGAAGGGCTGATAGGGCGGAGAGCCCTCTGTGCAGTGGCCCACCAGCACTTGCACCGAATCGTGTTCGGCTTGCATCAAACCGATGAGATGTCGCGCTGCCGCTGTTTTTCCCACGGCCGCAGGTCCCACGAAGCCGATCCAAACCGCTTCGGTGACGCCCGATCGCTCGATGCCTCGCCGCAGACGCTCGAATTCGCGAGGGGGCTGATAATGCGGCTCGTCGAGAGTTGCGCGGAGCTGCTCGAGCGTTCGTGGACGGCGCGCGATCGCCCCGTCTCGACGCGCCGACGATTCTTCCTTGCTTTGAGGTTGCGCGCGGCGCCTCCAGGCGATTAACCAGTGCATGCAGATCACGAGCGCCGCCGAACCCGACACCGACCACAGGACGACCGGCGAACCCAGAAATGCGCCGGCGCCGAAAAGCAGCGCTTGCGCAAGCGCCAGCGGCGTCAGCGCCACGGGAAATTGGTCGGCTGCGTCGATCGCCCGGCCGAAGCAATAGGCCAGCAGCGCCGCGGTCGCTGCGATCGCAATAGCGACATGAATGCCGCCGTACCCTAAGGCGAATAGCGCCGGTCGAATCCACGCGGCGGCCGCACCGAGCGCCACCGGCACGAATGCGATTCCCCACCGGCCATGGCAGTAGAGGCTGGGCAGATAGCGGCCTGCGCTACCCGCCCCCAGGCGAAAGACGCCCGCGGGCAAAACCAGCGCGAGCGCGCCGGCCGCGCATGGCCACCAGCCGCCGCTGAGCACGGGAGTGTCGGGAGGCGGCAACCAGCGCTGCAGGGTCAGCATGATCAAGGGCATCAAAATCATCCCCATGAGGAAACCCGAGGTGGGGACGACCAGCCACTTCTGCCACCCCGCGAAATGCGACGCCGAAGCGATCGATAGGGCTGCATGACAACACAGCGATAAAAGGAAGAGCGCGGCGATGCCGGCGATGATGGCCAGGTTGAAGCGGCTCTTATCGTGCGCCAAGGTTTCATGAATGCGGGCTTTGTCGTTTTCCAGTTTCGAGGAATCGTCTTCTGCCTTCTCCAGGCTCGAGGCCTCGAACGTTCTCTGCTGGGCCTGTACCCAGTACCCGTCATGGGATTCGTCGGTGAATTCCCTGACCATGACGATCATCAGCGAACGCAGCTCATTCGCGGGGCTGATGCGCTTCAGAAACTGGCGGCAGACAGGGTCGAATGCCGGGTCGGGGGAATCCCAGGCAGGCATCGGATCGAGCTGCTCCCGAAGCATGCCGAGAAACAGCATCAAGTTCGGCACCTTTGCGAAGGCCGACGGCGATTCTGCGTCAACCAGGTCGCTCAGGGCCGCGGCCTGACGGTCTTGCCCCGACTCGCCCGGAACGAGCACGATGACATCCAGAGGCATCGTCGATGCCGATTTGCCAATCTGAGTCAGCGCTTCGCGAACGGCGGTGCGACGCGCTTCGCCGGGCATTCGATAGAAACGCACTTGCGATTCGGGCTCGTCCTCCAAGTTCAGATCCAGCGCGCGAATCAGCGGGAATCGCCCGAACACGGTTCGATGGGCGATGCGCCGCATACGCGCCGTTTCGGATCTCAGGCTCTCGATGGTTTGCGGAGGGCCGACCGTGCGGCGGCAATCGCTATCAACCAATTCTTTGCCGGCGAGGTCGAGAAACAGCGTTGCGTCGTCGAACGCCTGGACATTTCCATGCTCGAACACACCAAATTTGATGTGAACCTGCGCGATTTTCAGCGCGCGTTCAATCGGACCGGAACAGGCGGGATCCCACAAAGGTCCTGGAACGATATCGACGCCGCTTGATTCTCGCCTGATCGTAAGTAGAGGCTTTTCCGCCGAATCGTCCTTCTTTTCGTCGCTCTCGTTGTCGTCGCTGGCGGCGCCGCGATCAGACGAGCCGTCCTGCTGCGCGACAACGCCGCGCACCGGCGCGAGCGCAACGGCAGCCGACAGCGTCGCGCCCATCCAAATCGCAAGTCGCACAGGTCCTCGATTCATCCCGATCTCCGCCGCCGGTGCATCCCATCTGCCTCGCCCTTATTAGACCTCGCGATTGAAGAATCGCAAGATTTGTGCCATGCGCGGCTCGGCGCAACTCTATGCAATCCATCGGCTTTTGCGCTCGGGCCGCGTCGCCCGATTGGAAGGGGTGCGTTCCCAATGGAGCGTTTTCGACCAGCCGCGGCGCACGGAATTGAGACTTTCGGCGCGCGAATCGGCGCAGGCGTTCATGCGAACGAGCCGTTGATTGGAAGCAAGTTCCTTCACCGCTAGGCCCGCGGGGAATACAACGCGATTGGCACATGAGGTGCATTCTGGTCCGGACGAGTCGAGTCGTTCGTTCCACGGGCGAATGCGGCTGTGCGCCCCCCATGGCAATCAGGGAAGACCAGAATGAAAGAATGTCGTCCGGCGCGGGCCCGTCGACTTCCGATTGGTTCCGAGCTGTTGGAAGGTGCGGTCGATTTTCGTGTTTGGGCGCCCAAACGTCACAAGGTGACTGTGGTGGCGCCTCCGCAAAAGGGCCTGGAACAGGGCAAAGAGCTCGCGCTCGATCCCGAGGAAAACGGATATTTCAGCGGCGCCATACCCGGCGGCGACGGGATGTTGTACGGCATTCGCCTGGATCACGACGACAAACTGTTTCCCGATCCGGCGTCGCGATTCCAGCCGCGCGGTCCCGAATGGCTCTCGCAAGTCGTCGATCCTTCCGCCTTTCGCTGGTCGGATGGATCGTGGAAGGGCGTTTCGGCGCACGGGCAGGTCGTCTATGAGATGCACGTCGGCACATTTACGCGCGAAGGCACGTGGCAAGCTGCGGCGCGCGAGCTTCCCGAGCTGGCGAAGATCGGCATCACGGTTTTGGAGGTGATGCCTGTCGCCGATTTCGTGGGCGAGTTCGGCTGGGGCTACGATGGCGTGTGCCTGTTCGCGCCCACGCGTCTATACGGAGCACCCGACGATTTCCGCCACTTTGTCGATCGGGCGCATGCCGAGGGAATGGGCGTGATACTCGACGTGGTTTACAACCACCTGGGAAGCGTGGGCAATACGCTGCTCGAGTTCTCAGACGATTACAAGTCGCGGCGTTATGAAAACGAGTGGGGAGACCCGCTGAATTTCGATGCTGAAAATGCCAAACCCGTCCGGCAACTCGTCGTGGCGAATATCCGCTATTGGATCGACGAATTTCACCTCGACGGCTTGCGGTTTGACGCCATTCAAGCTATTCGCGATGCGTCGCCGTCGCACATTTTGGCCGAGTTGACGGACGCCGCGCGCGAGGCCGCCGGAAACCGCACCATCTATCTCGTGGCTGAAAATGAGCGGCAAGACGTGCGGGCCGTGCGGCCGTCGGCAGAAGGAGGCTTGGGCATCGACGCCACCTGGAATGACGATTTCCATCACGCCGCCATGGTGCGCATGACCGGTCATAACCAGGCGTATTACTCCGATTACGAGGGCGCTGTGGAAGAGTTTTTGGCGGTCTTCAAAAGCGGCTTCATCTATCAGGGACAATTGTCGCTTTGGCAGAAGAAACCGCGGGGTTCTCCCACGACGGGTTTGGATGCGACCGCATTCCTCAACTTCCTTCAGAACCACGACCAGATCGCCAACTCCGGCCGCGGAGAACGCATCGACCGCCTCACGAGCCCCGGCAAGCTGCGGGCCATGACGGCGCTGTTGCTATTGGCTCCACAAACACCGCTGATTTTTCAAGGGCAGGAATTCGCAGCGTCGAGTCCCTTCCTGTATTTTGCCGACATGGGAGATGCTCATGCCGGCGCGGTGCGCGGCGGGCGAGCTCGATTCTTAAGTCAGTTTCCCAGCCTGGCGACGCCAGAGGGCATGAAACTGCTGCGCGATCCGGCC
Organism: Planctomycetaceae bacterium; assembly: GCA_035294845.1. Lineage (GTDB taxonomy): Bacteria > Planctomycetota > Planctomycetia > Planctomycetales > Planctomycetaceae > JACQFH01. The sequence continues at coordinate 9,251 of DATGKC010000300.1, forward strand.
GACCGGGCCGCTTTCGAATGCTGCAAGCTCGACTTCGCCGAGCGCCGGTCGCACTGCCAGATTTATGATCTGCACATCGACCTGCTGCGTCTCCGCAGGGAAGATCCCGTATTCCATCGCCAGCGAGCCGATCGACTCGACGGGGCCGCGCTTGGTCCTGATTGTCTTGTGCTGCGTTTTTTTGGCGACGATCGGGACGACCGCCTGTTGCTGGTGAATTTCGGGAGCGATTTGCGGTTGGCTCCCGTCGCGCAGCCGCTCTTGGCTCCGCCGGAAGGGCATTTGTGGGGCCAGCTTTGGAGCAGTGAAAGCGCGGCCTACGGCGGTTGCGGCACGCCGCCTCTGGATACCGACAAGGGGTGGCGAATTCCCGGCGAGGCGGCCGTTGTGCTGAAGGCCCTTGCACAAAAGCCGGGCGAATCCAGGCCGCACATCGAGGAGCAATCGCCATGACCACCCTGGAAAGCGAAGTGCTGCAGCGAATCTCCTGCCGCCAGCTTGCCGAAGTCGAGCCGCTGGCCCTTTCGAATCGCGAGTGGCTGCTGACAAATGGACTGGGCGGCTATGCTTCGGGAACGCTCTCGGGCGCGTGCACGCGGAGGTATCACAGTCTTTTGATTGCCGCTCTGCCGGCGCCGCTCGGGCGGATGGTGATGTTCAACCATCTGGCCGAAGAGGTAAAGCACGAAGATCGCACAATCGTGCGCCTCGACTCGCTGGAGCTCGCGGATTCGCCCCTTGAGCCGTGCCCCGCGGCGCTAATTGAGTTTCGGCTGGAATCGGGATTGCCGGTGTGGCGCTACGATGTCGGGCCGGTGAAACTCGAAAAGCGAATCTTGCTGCCGCACCTGCAAAACACCGTGTACATCAATTATCGCCTCGCGGAGGGTTCCATCGGCACGCGGTTGCGATTGCGCCCGTCGTTTCATTTTCGGCCTCACGACGCGCCCGTCCGCAGCGACGAGCCGCCGCACTACGCCGTCTCGGCCGTTCGCCACGGTTTTGAAGTTCGTCCACGTTCCATTCCGCCGCTGCGGATGTGCGTGGTCGCTGCGCGGTCGAACCTGGTTCTGGACGGCGGCCGCGTGAGAAACGTGCAATACCGCCTGGAGCGCGACCGCGGATACGAATGGCGCGGAAGCCTTTGGAATCCCGGATATTTTCGGATCGATCTGGCCGCCGGGCAAGAAGCGACCCTCATCGCCTCGACCGAAGAATGGGATCTGCTGCAAGGGATCGAGCCGTCGGCCGCCTGGCCCGCCGAATTGCAAAGGCGCGAGCGGCTGCTCAGCCTGGCAGGGCCCGCGGCCCGATCGGGAATAGGTGCCGATCTGGTGCTGGCGGCCGATCAATTCATCATCAGGCCGGTGACGCGCATTGCCGACGCTGCATTGGCCCACGCCGCAGGCGAAGAGGCGCACACGGTGATCGCCGGCTACCATTGGTTCACCGATTGGGGCCGCGACACGATGATCAGCCTCGAAGGTTTGACCCTGATCACCGGCCGCGTGGCACAGGCCGGAAATCTCTTGCGCACGTTCGCCCGCCATGTTCGCGACGGGCTGATTCCCAACTTATTTCCCGAGGGGAAGCAGGAAGGTCTCTACCACACCGCCGACGCTACACTCTGGTACTTTCATGCGCTGGCTCGATATTTGCGGGCGAGCGGCGACCACGAAACCTTGCAGCATTTGCTGCCGATTTTGCGCGACATCGTCGATCATCACGTCCGTGGCACGCGGTTCGGCATTCATGTCGACCCGGCTGACGGACTGCTTGTGCAAGGCGCGCCCGGATATCAATTGACGTGGATGGACGCCAAAGTGGGAGATTGGGTCGTCACGCCACGTCGCGGCAAAGCCGTCGAGATTAACGCTCTTTGGTACAACGCGCTGAGGCATCTGGAAGGTTGGATTCGAGAAAGCGGAGATGCGACGGCGGCAGACGAGTTGGATCGGCGAGCCGCGCAGGCACGAGATTCTTTCAATCGCCGTTTCTGGTTCGCCGACCAAGGCTATCTTTTCGACGTGGTCGACGGGGAGCAGGGCGACGATTCGTCCCCGCGCCCCAATCAGGTTTTTGCCATGTCGCTGGATCATCCGATTCTCGAGCCGGCGCGCTGGAGCCGCGTTTTGGAGGTGGTTGCCTCGCGCCTTTTAACTCCGTTCGGGCTGCGCAGCCTCGCGCCGGGGAGTCCCGAATACAAAGCGACATACGACGGCGACCTGCGCTCGCGCGACGCGGCTTATCATCAAGGCACTGTGTGGGCCTGGCTGATCGGCCCTTTCATTGATGCCTGGCTCAAGGTTCATCCGGGCGACTTGGACAGGGCCCGCGACATGCTCACGGGCTTTGCGCCGCACCTCGCCGAGGCGTGCGTGGGAACGATCAGCGAGATCTTCGATGCCGAGGCCCCCTATTATCCGCGCGGCTGCATTGCTCAGGCGTGGAGCGTCGCTGAAGTGCTGAGATCGTGGGTCGCCACGGCGACTGATCAAAACCAGGAAATGCCAAATAGGTCGATAGAAATTGGGCCGGCCTGATAGACGCCGGCCGGCCTTACTTCAGCGCAACGGGCCTGTTTTCGCGCGCCGAAATGCACAAGGCCGCGAGGGCGGCCGCGTTGCCGCGGCTGTCGGAAAGAGGTACCATCGGCTCGGCGCCGTCCAAGATCGAATCCACCAACGCATCGACCTCGCACGCGTAGGCGTTGACGTCCTCATAAGTCAGCGTTTCTTCATCCACTTCTGCGGCCGAGTCGCTGAACGTGCCTGTGCTTCGCGTCTCGCCGGCGCGCACGATGTGCACCTGGGATCGCACGCCAATTTTATTCACGTACGGCAGATCGAGATGAATTTTTCCGGCGCTGCCGAGGATGTCGACGTCGGCGTGCGGCACAGTCTGAAAGCTCGAGAAAAACTGCGCCAAGGCGCCGTTCGCAAAGCGCATCTGGCCGGCAAAGCTCAGATCGACGCCTGACTCACTGGCGTTGTGCCAGCCGTGAACGGCAAGCGGTTCGCTGCCCAGCATCGTCCGCATGAAATTCACCGGATAGCTCCCCAAGTCCCAGATCGAACCGCC
>DATGKC010000301.1:0-5305 GCA_035294845.1 Planctomycetaceae bacterium
CAAAGAGGTCGACGCGCGCGTGATCGCGGGCGAAACGCTGCCGCTCGCCGGAGTGCCCTTTGCGGTCAAAGATCTGTTCGACGTGAAGGGCACGCCAACGACGTTCGGTTCGAAGGTATTCGCCGATCGAGTGGCCACATCCGACGCGACGGCTGTGGGGAAGCTGATTCAGGCCGGAGCGCTCTGCCTGGGAAAACTCAATTTGCACGAATGCGCGTTCGGGTTCACGGGCGAGAACAAGACTTTTGGAGACTGCCGCAATCCCTGGGATCGGAATCGAATCGCTGGAGGCTCCAGCAGCGGATCGGCCGTCGCGGTGGCGCTGGGAATCTGCCCGGTGACGCTCGGCTCAGACACCGGTGGTTCGATACGCATGCCCAGCGCCTTGTGCGGACTGACGGGACTCAAACCCACCTATGGACGGGTGAGTCGCGCTGGCGGACTCCCGTTGTCGTGGACTATGGACCATGTGGGGCCGATTGTTCGCACGGCCGCCGAAGCGGCACTCGTGCTGAAGGTTTTGGCAGGCGCCGACGCGGCGGATGAAACGGCCAGTCGCCGCGCGGTTCCCGATTATCCGTCCGAGCTTTCGGCCCGCATTCGCGACCTGCGGGTGGGCATCATGCATCGCTGGTTTTTCGAGGCGCTCGATCCGGAAATCGCGGCGGCCGTCTCAGCGGGACTTGAAAAACTTGCCGGTCTGGGGGCGAGGCGGGTCGAGATTGATCTGCCGCATCTCGAAGAGGCGCTCGGGGCGCATCGGGCGATCATTTTTTCTGAAGCCAGTTCGTTTCATCGCCGTTTTCTCGCCGAGCGACCTCAGGATTACGCCGACGATATCCGCACTTTGCTATTGGCCGGACTCTTTCTGCCGGCCGTCGATTATCTGCATGCGCAGCGCGCCAGGCGGATCGTCAGGCGGGAATGGGCGAAAGCGTTCGAAAACATCGATGTGTTCGTGACGCCCACCACGCCCGTAACGGCCACAAAATTCGGCCAATCGACGGCCGACGTTCCGGGAGGACCCAAGCCGCTCGTGCGCGCCTATCTCGATCTGACGTTGCCCTTCAATCTGACGGGCTATCCGGCCATTTCCATTCCATGCGGCGTTTCGAAGGCAGGGTTGCCGATCGGCATGCAGCTTGTGGGCCGGCCGTTTAGCGAGAACATTCTTCTGCGCGTGGCTCATCAATTTCAGCAAGAAACGCAATGGCATCGGGCGCAGCCTGAAATCGCAAATTGACGAGCCGTGATTCCGCTGGGAGGTGGCGGACCGACGGAAAGCCGCGGCGCAATGGCCGGCTTTGCCGTTTGCGGGTGCACGACGTGGTTCGGTCGGCGAAGGGATTTTGCGTAGCGGAATTCGTGAGAATTCCCGTCAAGCGCATGAGCGAGCCGGAATTCTCGGGAATTCCGCTACCAGGAAAGGCGAGTCGGAATTCTCACGAGTTCCGCTACCAGGGAAGGTCGCTGCAACCAAAGGCCGGCGTGCGCCGGCCGCTCGCCACTCGAGTAGTTTCTTCTTCGCGCAGGGAGCACGTTTCCTTAGAATTCATTTCATGGCGCGAATGACCGAAATTGGCGGCCGGCTGCTCCTGCTGTTGGCGGCTGTGGCGATCTGTTTTTCTCCCGCGCAGGGGCAAGCGCAGGCGCGCGGCAAAGGCGGAAGGCGGTCGCGCGACGTCGCGATCTATCGCAAGCAGTATGCCGAGCGGCGGCAGAAATTCGTGGCGTCTCTCATCGAGCTGGCGCGAATTTGCGAGGACGAAAAGGGCCTTCCCGAGGCCGCCGAACAAATTCAGAGGCTGGCCGAGCCGGTTGACTCGTCTGAGTTGAGGGTCGCCCCGCTCCCCCGCCGCGTGCAGCCCGCGCTGCGGAACGATCTCTCGCCCGCCGAACATTTCTGGCGGGCGAAGCTCAATTCTTATGAGCAGGAATATGCCAAAGAGTTGTACGCGCTCTCGCGTCAGGCGCTCGCTGCGGGGCACGTGAGCTTTGCCTATGACTTGATTCGCGAGATTGTGCTGCACGACAGCGATCACGTCGCGGCGCGCAAGGTCTTGGGATTCGTCCGCAGCGGCGACGAATGGGTCTCGGCATTCGAAGCGGGCATGCTCAAGGCCAAAAAAGTTTGGACCGACGAGTTCGGATGGCTTCCGAAAGATCACGTCGACCGGTACGTGCGCGGTGAGCGGTTCTACAAAGGCCGCTGGATGACCGCGGCGAAAGAGGCCGATCTTCGCCGCGACTTCGTCCACGCCTGGGAAATTCGCACCGAGCACTATCTGGTCAAAACCAACCACAGCCTGGAACGGGGCGTCGAGCTGGCGAAAAAGCTCGAGGATTTTCACGGCCTGTTCTTTCAAATGATGGCGGGGTTCTTTAACAGCGCCGAACAGGTGCAACAGCTTTTGGCCGGCAATAACGCCCGGCCCATGGCCCAGGCTCTGAAACAAAATGTCGTGCACTACTACGCCGCGCGCGACGAATACATGGCGGCGCTAAAAAAGGAAACGAACCAGCCGATCGAAATCACCAAGGGCATTTATTTTCCCAAGAACGGCATCGCCTTTTTCTTTTACGATCCCGAGAGCGACGACGACTCGACGCTCTACCACGAAGCGACGCACCAGTTGCTTTCCGGGAGCCGGCCCATGACGGGCGAAATCGGCATGAAGAGCGACTTCTGGATCATCGAGGGCATCGCCTGTTACATGGAATCGTTCCGGAGGGAGGCCGGCGGCTTTACGGTCGGCGACCCCGGTCACGGGCGAATTCAGGCGGCACGCATGCATTTCGTGAGCGAGAATTATTATCTGCCGCTGCGAGAGTTTTCGCGGATGGGAATGGTGGCGTTTCAATCGGCCAAGGAAATTCGAAAGAACTACAGCCAGGGTGCGGCGCTGACGCACTTTTTCATGCACTATGAAGAAGGCCGCTACCGCGAGGCATTGATCGAGCACCTCTCGCAGATTTACAGTCCTGCCAAAGCGGTGCGCGAGAATCCCGACTCGCTCGAAGAATTGACCGGCGTCGATGATGAAGAGCTCGATCGGCAATACGCCCGCTACATCCGCGGACTGACGCAGGCGGCAAGCCCGCGCGAGCCGGAAGCCGTCGGCGCCGCACAGCGGTGAGCTGAATCCCCAGTTCGTTGCAACCGTCGATCAGCGGGTTTCAGAGAAACCCGCCTACACTCGATGTTACGTCGCGGCGTATGTCAAAAAGCCTTTGACGGACCGCAAATAGGCGTCTGATTCATCGCCGGCCAGCATGTGGCCGCTTTTGGCGAAGATTTTCAGGTGTGCGCGCGGGATGCGCTCGGCGATGATCTGCGAATGGCGAGGGGCGCAAATCCAATCGTGTGCAGCGGCAAGAACGAGCGTCGGGCAGCGAATTTCATGAAGGCGATCCGTAAAATCGAACGTCCTCAGGAAATCGCCGAAACCTCGATTGAGTGCTGAGAACGAGCGGATGCTGCGCTTCCAACCCGACTCGAAATCTTCCGGTTTATATGTCGTCGAGTACATGGGTCCCATCAATTCGTAGAACTCGTGAAGCTGGTCGAGATTCTGGAAGTTGCCTTCCCAAAGTCGCCGCGAGACGCGAATCTGGTCGGGCGTGCCGTGCTCTTCCACGTGCCGCCGCGCGTCTTCGATAAACCGAAAACTCGGCGCTGTGCACACGAGAACCAGATTCGCGACGCGCTGGGCGTAGCGCAGGGCATAGCCTTGCGCCACCATGCCCCCGTACGATGAGCCGAGCACCGAGACGCGACTGATTCCGAGATGCTCGCGGAGCGCGTCCAGATCGTCGATATTGTTGTCGAGTGTGTAATCGGCCGGATCGCCCTGGTTGCTTCGCCCGCAGCCCCGGTGGTCGACATACACCAATTGCGCCACATCGCGCAGTCCCGCCGACGATGTCTTGAAACCGGCATGGTCGCCTCCGGGGCCGCCGTGGAGCAGAAAAAGCACGGGCCGCTCGACCATCGCATTGCCTTCGGGAACAAGGCCCGCGCCGTCGATGTCAAAATAAATTTCGGTGCCGCGAATCTTGGCGCGCATGTGAATACCTGGACTGCCGCGTAAGTGGCGTCTGGCAGGTTAATCTCTGCCGAGCAAATGCGGTTGCATCATACTGGACTTTCGTTTGTCGGTGATAGCGGGTTCCATTTGCGGAGGGCCAACGGTCGTCTCGATTCTCGGGACGGCTTTGAGATTCGACTCCACCAGGGTTAGAATGCCAGATCAATCCATTTTGTGCGACGAGCAGCACGCTGCTGAATGCCGCGGGGCACGACGCCGGCGGCTTGCCGTTTCGACATAAGGTGCGTTCAATGGTGGCAGCCACAAGCAATTCCCGCCTTCAAGGAATCACCGCCAAGGTCGAAGCGGGCGAGCGCGTTTCGTTCGACGAAGGAGTGTTTCTGGCCGAGAATGTCGACGTGCTTTCACTCGGGCGGCTGGCGAACATCGTTCGCGAGCGGAAGAACGGCAATCTCGCGTACTACAACACGAATATCCACCTGAATCCCACCAATGTCTGCGTTTACCGCTGCGTCTTCTGCGCCTTCCGTTCCGACCTGAAAGCGCCCAGGGCTTATACGTTTACCGACGACATGATTCGCGAGCGGGTCGCCGAGGCTCGCGCGGCCGGAGCGACCGAAATTCACGTCGTCGGCGGGCTGCATCATCAGAAGCCGTTCGATTGGTACGTCAATGTCGTTCGCGTGATTCATGAAGCGTGGCCCGAACTGCACATCAAGGCGTGGACCGGAGTCGAAATCAATTGGTTCAGCTTCCTGACGAAGAAGCCGACGAAATGGGTGCTCGAACAAATGCGGGAGGCGGGTCTGGGAAGCATGCCTGGCGGCGGGGCCGAAATCTTCCATCCCGAGGTGCGGGATCGCATCTGCGAGCACAAGGCCGATGCCGAGTCGTGGCTCACGATCCACCGCGAAGCGCACGAATTGGGTCTGAGAACCAACGCCACGATGCTGTACGGGCACATCGAAAAGCCCTGGCATCGCGTCGACCACCTGTGCCGGCTACGCGAGCTTCAGGATCAGACGGGCGGATTCCAGACTTTCATCCCGCTGGCATTCCATCCTGAGAACACGGGGCTCGATCACATCCCCAAGGCCAGCGGCCTTGTCGACCTGAGCGTGATGGCCCTCTCGCGAATCCTGCTCGACAACTTCGACCACATCAAGGCGTATTGGATTATGCTCGGCGAAAAGACGGCCCAGGTGGCCCTGAATTTCGGCGCCGACGATCTCGACGGCACGGTCGTTCACGAGTTG
>DATGKC010000302.1:0-11980 GCA_035294845.1 Planctomycetaceae bacterium
CCTGGATTTCAAGGAGCTGGCATACCGCTGCAAACGGCTCATCATGCAGGCCTCGATGTCGAGCGAGATCAGCGTCCTCGGACATCAGCTTCACCGCATCGCCAGCGAGAACCGGCGCTCGCGCGATTTTACGCTGAACAGCTTGACGCATGTCATCCGCGAGATCATTGCCTGCTTTCCGGTCTATCGCACATACGTCAACGGCGCGGGCGTTTCGGAGCGCGACACGCGGTATGTCGAGCTGGCCGTGGCACGCGCCAGGCTCAGGAATCCCGCCACGAGCGCCCTCATTTTCAGTTTCGTGCGCGACACGTTGCTGCTCAAGTTTCCCGACAACGCAGGCGAATCGGCCCGGGCAGCCCAAAGGCGGTTCGTCGGAAAGTTTCAGCAGGTGACGGGGCCCGTCATGGCCAAGGCCGTCGAAGACACGGCCTTTTACGTCTACAACCGCTTGGTATCGCTCAACGAAGTCGGCGGCGACCCCGAGCGGTTCGGAATCACGCCCGGCGCTTTCCATCAGCAGAATCTCGAACGCCAGGCGCGCTGGCCGCTCGCCCTGCTCCCCACTTCGACGCACGACACCAAGCGCAGCGAAGACGTTCGAGCGCGCATCAACGTGCTTTCCGAGCTTCCCCTGGAGTGGAAATCGCATTTGATGCGCTGGAGCCGCTGCAATAAACGCCACCGGCGCGAGATCGACGGCGAGCAGGCGCCCAGCCGCAACGACGAGTACCTGCTCTATCAAACCCTCGTGGGCACATGGCCTCTGGAATCGCCGGTTGGCGCACCTCAGCGGGCGCAGTTCATCGCGCGCATTCAAGAGTACATGGTCAAGGCCATGCACGAAGCCAAGGTGAATTCGAGTTGGATCAGCCCGAACGTGGGTTACGAAAAAGCGGCCTGCGATTTTATTGCATCCATTCTGGCCGAGTCCCCGCGCAATCTGTTCCTGGCCGACTTCGAGCCTTTTGCGCGCAGGATCGCCGACCTGGGCCTGTGGAATTCGTTGTCGCAGACGCTGCTCAAGCTCACCTCGCCCGGAGTCCCGGATTTTTACCAGGGGACCGAGCTGTTCGATTTCAGCCTGGTCGATCCCGACAACCGGCGTCCGGTGGACTACGTCAGGCGCCGCGCGATGCTCGAAGCGCTTAACGAAAAGATCGAGTCGGCCGGCGGGCATCTGGCCGATCTGGCCGCCGAGCTCGTCGAGCGGCGCACCGACAGCCGCATCAAGCTCTATCTCGTAGCGCAAATGCTCAACTTCCGCCGCGAGAACCCGGGACTCTTCACGACCGGCCACTACATTCCGCTGGAACCTGCCGGCGGCAAGCGCGAGCACGTGTGCGCCTTCGTCCGCCGCTCGGGCGAGGCCTGCGTGCTGGTGGTCGTGCCGCGACTGGTCGCCGGACTCACCGGCGGCGCCGCCCTGCCCCTCGGCCAGGAAATTTGGGGGGACACGTGCCTCATGCTGCCTGAGAAATTCCAGCGCGCCCGGTTCATCAACATTTTGACCGGAGAGACGCTCGATATGTCGGCCGAGCCTGCCTCCGCCGGGCTCGCGCTGGCGATGATCTTGCACACGTTTCCGGTCGCCGCCCTGCTTCGCGTCGCGTAGAGCATTTTCTGAATCGCCGCGACTCAGTATGCCAAGGCGTATCCGTCCCGGCGCGGATCGGCGCCGGCCAGTCGCGCACCCGTCTGGGGATCGATCATGACCGATTGTCCGCCGCCGACGACGTAATTGAAGTCGCCCAGCAATTCCAGGCGGTGCCCCCGGCGGTCGAGCTCGGCCAGAACGTCGGGACGAACGCGCGTCTCGATCTGCATGCGCGTTTCTTCCCAAAGCCTGAACCGAGGAGCCTCGATGGCCGCCTGGCAATCGGCGCCGAATTCGACGACATTGAGCAGCATTTGCAAGGTCGTGTGCAGAATGCCGTAACTCCCCGGCGTGGCGATTGAAAACCAGAACTTTCCCTGATCGCGAAAGACGTGCACCGGAGCCATGCAGGCTGCCCAGCGCTTGCCGGGGGCGATCACATTCGGCGTGGGGCAGGCTGGGTCGATCTCGCACCAATGCGCGAAGCTGTTGAGCGCGACGCCGGTTTGCGGGACGAACATTCCCGAGCCGAAGCCGTTTCCCAACGACTGCGTGATGCTGGCGACGTTTCCCTGCGCATCGACGGCGGCCAGATGGGTCGTCAGGCCGTCGATGCTGCCGGGCCGCACAATTTCCGGTCCTGCCGCGCTGCGCCAGCGTTCCCCCTCGCTCCGCGAGGCCCGCTCGCGGTCGATTAACTTGCGGCGCTCGGCAATGTATCGGTCGCTCAGCAACCGGTCGAGCGGGACAGGAGAAAACTTCGGATCGCCCGCCCAGCGGATGCGGTCGGCGACGGCCAACTTCACCGCCTCGCTCACCAGGTGGATGTAATCGGCCGAGTTGTGCCCCAAGCTCGATAAATCGAATGCTTCCAGTAGTTTCAGCGTTTGCAATATCTGGAAGCCCTCGTTATTCGGAGGACACGTCTTGACCGTCAAGCCGCGGTACGACACGTCGATCGGAGACTCCCAATCCGGCCGGTACCCCGCCAGATCATCCCGCGTAATGAGTCCCCCTTCTTCGCGCATGAAGCGGTCGATTCGCTCGGCCAGTTCGCCGCGATAGAAATAATCGGCGCCGCCCTCGGCCAGACGCCGCAAAGTGCGCCCCAGCTCGGGTTGTTTGAGAATGGCCCCGATTCGCAGCGGCAAATTGCCGAAAGTGGCAAGTCCCGCAGGATTCAGTCGCGGTAGCGAATTGCGAATCAATTCGACGTTGAACGGGTGCAGCGGAAAGCCGCGCTCGGCGTATTCGATCGCCGGCGCGAAGATTCGCGAAGCCGGCATCGTGCCGTAAGCGCGCAGCGCCTCGAACCAGCCGGCGGGGTTGCCCGGAATCAAAGGCGCCCGAATGCCGCGTTCTTTGGTGTCGTTCGTGAATTGGTCGGGGGTGCCGCGCGCCGGCGTATTGCCGCAAAAGTTGAGAACGCGCGTCGTCCCCTTTGTGTCATGCACGAGCAAAAATCCGACTCCGCCCACGCCGCTCATGTAGGGTTCGACGACGCCCAGCGCAACCGCCATAGTCACCACGGCATCGACCGCGTGGCCCCCGGATTTCAGCACGTCGATCCCCGCGGCGGATGCCAGAGGATGAGCCGAGGCGACCGCACCATCGAGGCCCGCGACGACGGGCCGCGTGCGGGTTGGAAATGGCGAATCAGGCATGGAAAAACTCGATCGACAAAGGCCAAAAGCGTTCGCGTTTGGAGCAGTAAGGCAATTTAAGGAGCCGCCAGTATAGTGAATCTCGGGGAGATTCCCAGCGACGGGTGGAGGCCGGGTGGCGGGGTCAGAACGATGTCAGAGCGATCGCCGGAATTGACACTTCCGCAGCGAATACATTCCCCCCCTTAGCAAGGGGGGGCCAGGGGGGGTCGGGTCAAAATTTGTAGCCGCCTTCAGTGCCAGTGTCGTCGCGCGATGGATATCATCATGATCTCACGTGTCCTTCTCGAATTGGAATCGCTCAATGATACGTTTCCCCGCCGATCGCGCCGTCAACTCACTCTGCCAAGGCGTCAATCGTCTTCTGGCGATCGTCATTTTTTTCGGCGTGTTCGTTGCTGAAAGCCAGGCAGGCGATTGGCCGCAAATCCTCGGGCCGGCTCGCAACGGCGTGGCGCTCGACGAGTCGCTGGCCACGACGTTTCCGGCCAATGGTCCGCAAATCATGTGGGAGCACAAAGTCGGCGAAGGATATTCGGGCGCCGCCGTGGCGGAGGGGCGCGTCGTCGTCTTCCATCGAGTTGGCGAGCAAGAGCTGGCCGAGGGGCTTGACGCAAAGACGGGCAATCGAATTTGGGTCAAAGAATTCCCGGCGACGTATTCAGGGGGCTACAATTCCGATCACGGCCCGCGCTGCGTCCCTGTGATTCATAAAGGCAGCGTCTTTCTGTTCGGCGCTGCGGGCGATCTGCATTGCCTGGAGTTGAAATCGGGGAAAATGCGCTGGTCGCGTCCAGTGGGCCGCGAGTTCGAAATTCCCGAGAGCTTCTTCGGCGTGGGGAGCACGCCGCTCGTCGAGGGGGACAAATTGCTGGTGAACGTCGGTGGCAAGCAAGGTTCGGGAATCGTGGCGTTTGCCCTTGCCGATGGCAAGACGATTTGGAAGGCGACCGACGAAAAGGCCAGCTATTCTTCGCCGATCGCAGTCACGGTGGATGGCGTGCGACACGTCATCTTCGTCACGCGCTTAACGGCACTTTCGATCGACCCCGAGAAGGGAAAGGTTCACTGGCAGTTTCCATTCGGGGCGCGGGGTCCCACGGTCAATGCGGCCACGCCGCAGGTCATCGATGGCTATCTCTTTCTGACGGCCAGTTACGGCATTGGGGCCGTCTGCCGCAAGATCGACAAAACGAGCACCAATGAAGTTTGGGCGAACAACGACACGATGTCGAGCCAATTCAGCACCTCGGTGCCGCACAATGAGCTGTTCTACGGCGTTGACGGCCGGCAGGACGGGCCGCTGGGAAGGCTGCGGTGTTTCGACCCCAAGACGGGCAAAGTTCATTGGACCAAATCGGAATTCCCGATGTCCAACCTGATCGTGGCCGACGGTCGCTTGTTGATCGTCACCGACGACGGCCAACTGATCGTGGCCGCGGCGTCGCCCAAAGGCTACCGCGAGCTCGCGCGGGCCCAATTATGGACCTCGACGACGCGCGCCCTCCCGGCGCTCTCCAACGGCCTCCTCTACGTCCGCGACGCCTCGAAACTCACCTGCATCGATCTGCGGCGTAATGATTAGCGGGCCATTGAAAAACGGGGACTGGCTTCGATGAGCATTTGGTTGTGAGATTAGAGATGCAAGCGCGTCGTTTTAACAATTGGCTTAGTCTGGCGACCAGTAATTATTCGCAATAAAAATCGGAATTAGCCATCAATGGAGTATGCATCGATCTCGGCAAGTTTGGACATCACAAGTCAAACGCTGTCATTGGAGCGCGTTGTAGAACTTCTTCAAATACAGGAAACGTCCATATCTCGTAGTTGGCGGATCGGTGACGCAATAGGCAAGTCAGCGGTTCGGCACAAATCCAACGGCATTGCGATATCGGTTGCCGAGCGAGAATGCTCGGATGTCGAGCCCGTAGTTATCGAATTACTGTTTAAGCTGGCGCCTCATCGGCAGTCACTGGTCCGCGTCGTTGCTGCGAACCTGCTGCAAGCGGAGATTTCATGTGTCGTGTATTTCGTTCGGGCGCCAGCGGGCGCCACCTATCAGCTTCAGTGCGAAAACACTGATTGAAATCGCTGAACTCGGTGTGGATTTGGATATTGATTTGATCGAATTGACACATCTGTGAAGACAACCATTGCTAAAGGCTGTGGCCGGCGCCCGCGGGCCGCATCGGCGCTGGGCGCTCGTTCTTTCCTCGCTGGCGGCATACACTTCGCGTGAAAGGGAAAAGCCTGAATCACCGACATTTTCAGCAATCTTTGGCGGTGTAGGCGGGTTTCTCCGAAACCCGCTTGAATTGGCGCCTTCACAAGGACGGCGCGATTTTGGAGAGGCATCCGAGCGCTCGCCGGACTCTCTGAAAGATTGCTGAATCCCAGCTCTGTTTTGCAGGGTACTTTCTCACAGCGCCATGAGGGGCTAGAGGGCGCGATCATGATTTTTATCCGCAAATAATGCAAAAAACAGCCATTTTTCTTGAATTCGAGGCTCGCGCAATGCCGGTTTTTCGAGTTTTTCTTTCGATCGTCATTTTGGGCGGGGTACTTCGGCTCGGTGTTGCAGGGGAGCCGAATGCCAGGGAGCTCGTTGCTCCCGGCACGGCTCTTTTGGTCGAGGTGAATCGGCCGACTCAGCTCATCGACAATCCGCTCGCGCGGGACGTGTGGGGGCTTATTTCCGAGACAAACGGCGTCAAGCAGGCTCTCAGCTCGCCCGAGGTCGACCGGTTTCGGCAGGCGGCTCGATTTGTCGAGAAGAGCCTGGGTGTCGATTGGCGGACGGGAATCGACCGGCTCACTTCCGGTGGGATCGTGGTGGCGATTGGGCCGAAACGGCCTGATTCCGAACCGGTCGTCACCGCAATCGTGACTGCGTCAGATGAACAGATTCTGAAGCAGTTTATCGACGCCGTGCAGGCAGAAATCCGCCGTGCTGCAAATCCACCCGGCGCGCCGGCCGACAAACCGGGCGAATCGGCCCCCGAGCGAAAATCCCCCGAGACGGCATCGACCGAATATCGTTCCTTTGCGTGCCAACGGGTCGGGAATGGCCATTTTTCGGTGGTGGGAAGACGGCTGATCGTTTCGAACGCGAAGAGCGGTCTGGAAGCCGCCCTTGATCGCCTGGCCGGAGCCGCGACCGACAAGCCCTTCGACCCTCCCCAATCGCTGCGCATGGTCGATGGGGCCGGAAAGCCGCCGGCCATTCTGGCAACGGTCAATCTGAAATTCATCCGTTCGGAACCGAACGCGCAGGCGGCCCTGACGCTGCCGGCGAACGACCCGCTTCCCGTTTTGTTTCTGGGGGGCTATGTCGATCTCGTGCGGCGCGCCGATTTTGCCGCCGCGGGGCTATTCGTCGATGGGCCGGCTCACGAGTTGAAGATTCGTTTCCCGGTGGGTACCGAAGGAGCGTACCAAGGGCTTCGCGGTTACTTCGCCTCAGAAACGACCGAAGCGGCGCCGCCGCTTTTGCGGCCGCCCGGCACGATTTTCACGGCCGGCTGGTTCCGCGACTACAAAAAGCTCTGGGATGCGCGGAGCGAGCTGCTCAATTCCGAGCTGGTCGCCAAACTGGACGCCGACAACGCCAAGGCGCAATCCGAAGGCCCCAAGATCGGCGTTGCCGACGTAGTGCAAATCGTCGGCCCCCATTTTCGTGTGGTCGCGGCCCAGCAACAGGAATCGGTTTACAAGATCAAGGTCGAAGAACGGCTCCCGGCATTTGCGCTCGTCGTTTCGGTGCGCGATGAAGGGGCGTTCAGGCAGCGCATCGCGCCGGCGATCGATAGTTTGCTTTGGCTGGGCCTGGCGTCGTCCAATCTGGGCGAAGTGAAGCCGGTCGAATACCGCGGGGCGAAAATCAACGCCGTCCGCTTCACCGAAAAGCCGGAATTCGCGAATTCCGACAAGAGCACGCTCTATAATTTTGACCCGGCCTACACGCTGACACGGGGTCAACTGATCGTGGGATCGACGTCCGAAATCGTGCGCCACTTGATCGACGAACTCGAACGCCAACCGGCGCCGCCATCTGCCGGCATGCCGGAACGCGCGACCGAGCATCAAGAATTGTCGTTGGCCGGGCTCGGCGAGCTTCTCAAAGTCTACCAATCGCGATTAACGCGCGCGGCCGTGCTGCACCAGGGTCTCTCGCCGGCTGAGGCCGATCAGGAGATCGATTCGCTTTATCAAGTGCTCAAACGCCTGGGCGATCTCACGAGCCGCAATCTCATTTCCGCCGACCACTTCGAGATCGACGTCCGGCTCGGACCGGCGGCGGAGAAGCCATGAACCCCGTTCAAGAAACGCTCGACCACCTTCAGCCCGATGCGGCCTGGCAGCCGTTCGTTCCCGATTCGTCGAACCCCTGGAACGATGTAAAAGTCGCCCACCTTTACCGGAGAAGCGGATTTGGCACGAATTGGGCCACGATTGCGACAGGGGTCCAATCGACTCCGGCGGCGCTGGTTGAGCGGATCGTGTCGGGGGCCGGCCCGGAAGAAACCGGCGATTTCGAGGCGGAAGTCGCCAGGCTTCGCGAAGGCGTCGTCAAAGGGAATAATGCGCTGGAAGCCAAGGCGCTGTGGCTCTATCGCATGCTCTATTCGCCACACCCCTTGCGCGAGCGGCTGACATTGTTCTGGCACAATCACTTCGCCACGTCGAATGCCAAGGTGCGCTCGCTGCGGCTGATTCAGCAGCAGAACGAAACGCTCAGGCGGCATGCGCTGGGCCGATTCGACGCCCTGCTCGCCGAGATGACAATCGACCCGGCGATGCTCATCTGGCTCGACTCAGACACGAACAAAAAGAACGCCCCCAACGAAAACTATGCCCGCGAAGTGATGGAGCTGTTCAGCCTGGGCGTGGGGCACTACACCGAAAAGGACATTCAAGAGGCGGCCCGCGCGCTGACGGGATGGAAAGTCGTTGACGATCGAGCCACCTTCGACCCGGCGCAGTTCGACGATTCCGACAAGACGGTGTTCGGGCAGACCGGCCGCTGGACGAGCGGCGACGTCGTGCGGCAGTGTCTCTCGCAACGGGCCTGTGCGCAGTTTCTCGTTCGCAAATTGTTCCGCGAGCTGGTCAGCGAGACGGCTGTTCCTTCCGACGCGCTGCTCGAACCTCTGGCCGCCGGCTTCCGGGCGCGCAATTACGACATCGCGTGGCTGGTCGGCACGATGCTGCGCAGCAATGCGTTTTTCTCCGCCGCGGCGATCCGTCAAAAAGTCAAAAGCCCTTGTGACTTTCTGCTGGGGATGGTGCTGGCGCTCGAAGGACGCCCCAGCCTCACGCAGCTTGCGCAATTCTGCGATCAGCTTGGGCAGAGCCTATTGTACCCGCCCAGCGTCAAAGGATGGGACGGCGGTCCGGCGTGGATCAATTCATCGACGCTGCTGAAGAGGCAAAACCTGGCGTTCGAATTGACGCGCGGCTCAGGACAATCGCTCCGAATCGACCCCGCGCGGTTGCCGGCCGAATACGGCGTGGTCGGGGCCGAAAAAACCGCCGAATTCTTTTTGCGGTTGTTCCACCAGGAAGTCGCGGCCGGCGCGCTGATGTCGATTGTCTCGCAAATCGAGGCCGAGCGCGCCGCCGGCGCCGCGGCTTTTTATGGCGACTTGCGCGGCCAGGGCGATTTATCGTCTGCGTCGGCACGTTCGGCGGCGCACCTGGCACTCACGCTTCCCGAATACCAACTGGGATAGGAGCAATTCCATGCCGATTTCACGAAGGCGTTTTCTGGCCGCTTCTTCGTTTCTGGCGTGCGGCGCCGCGGTTCCCGGATTTTGGCGCTCAGTCGCGCTGGCTGCGCCCGATGCCGATCAGCCGGGAGCGGCCGACTCGATCTTGCTCGTGATTGAATTGACGGGGGGCAACGACGGGCTCAATACGGTAATTCCGTTCCGTGACGAGGTCTACGCGGCGGCTCGGCCCACGCTCAAGCAGGACGCCGGCCGCGTGCTCAAGATCAACGAGGGTCTGGCGTTTCATCCCGGTCTGGGCGGATTTGCCCGATTGCTGGAGCGCTCGCAGCTCGCCATCGTTCAGGGAGTCGGTTACCCGAACCCCAATCGGTCGCATTTTTCGTCGATGGATATCTGGCACTCGGCGTCGTTCTCAGCCGATGAGCCCTTCGGCTGGCTCGGACGAGGGGTCGAAAAGATGGGTGCCGGCGTCAATGGCTTGAGCATCGGCGCGGGGGATTCGCCGCGGGCTCTCACCGGCCCGTCAGCCCGCGCCCTCAGACTGCAGTCTCTGGCCGACTATGACTTAAAAGTATCGCGCGGCGGCGATGAAGGCGCGCGGCGGCGCGTCGTGGAAGAATTTGCCGCCGGCGATTCAAAAAAGGGAGACCTGGCCGACCTGGTGAAGCAGGCGGCGCGCGAAACATACCGCTCGGCGGCGCGGCTGAGGCAAGTCGCGACCAAATACGAGACGCCGGTGAAGTATCCGGCGACGGGCCTGGCCGAGCGTCTGAAACTCGTGGCGCAGCTCATTGCCGCGGGCGTCCCCGAGCGCATCTATTATACGACGCTACCGGGATTCGATACACATTCCAATCAGGCGCGCCAGCACGATGAGCTGCTTGGCGAGCTGGCGGGGGCGGTCGCCTCGTTTCACGAAGACATCGCGCATCACGGGCAACAAAAGCGCGTGTTGACGGTCACGTTCTCGGAATTCGGCCGGCGCGTGAAGGAAAATGCTTCGCTGGGAACCGATCACGGAGCGGCGTCGCAAATGTTCGTTGCGGGAGAAGCCGTACGGGCCGGCGCGCTGGGCGAGCACCCCAGCCTCACCGACCTTGACGACGGCGACCTCAAATTCCACACCGATTTCCGCAGCGTCTATGCCGCCATCCTCGATCAATGGTTGAAAATCCCCAGCCAGGAAGTGCTCGGGAACAAATTTGCGCCGATTGAGCTCTTTAAGAAAGAAGCCGCCGGCTGATTCCGCCGGTCAGTTGTCGAAGATCGACGGAGGCCGCCGATAGCCGTAGTACGTCGGCCGCTCTGTGTTGGGAAGAACGGCCTCGACGGGCGGGCGCAGGTGGTGCGAACGGTCCAGCAATAGGGCGACCAGGAATCCGGCCGCGAACCCGCCGACGTGCGCCCACCAGGCCACTCCGCCGGCTTGACCTGCCGTGACCGAGAATGCCCCTTCAAAGAATTGCAGGACGAACCAGATCACCAGAAAAACAGGAGCTGGAATTACCATGATCTGGAAGAAAAAGATGATGGGCACGAGCGTCAGCACGTTGGCCCGAGGATAGAGCCAGAGATAGGCCCCCATCACACCGGCGATTGCGCCGCTGGCGCCGATCGTGGGCATCGTGGAAGTCGAATTGAACGCCAGATGCGCGAGGCTGGCCGCCACGCCGCAACCCAGATAGAGCAGCAAGTATCCGAAGTGGCCGAACCGGTCTTCGACGTTGTCGCCGAAGATGTGCAAAAACCACATGTTTCCCAGGAAGTGCATCCAACCGCCGTGCAGAAAAATGCAGGTGAATAACGTGAGCCAGGGCGAAACAACGGGGGGCGGCAGCTCGCGCTCAACCACCTGGCGCTCGACCCCGTAATACCCTCTGACGAGCTTGACCTCCGGGACGACGATGGTTTCGTCCGGGTGCAGAACGCGCGCCGGAATCAGACCCAGGTTCTCGACCAGGTGATCCACGCCATCGGTCTGATCGGCCAACTGGGCGAAAAACGCCAGACCGCAGACGGCGATCATCAGATAATTAACGATCGGCGCCGTTCGGGACGGAATATTGTCGCGCAACGGAATCATGCCGTCATTGTACGCGGCAGCGGCGGCCGGCGAATAGTTCGCGCCCGACCTTGGCACAAACTCGATTTGGACAGTTTTCACCCAGCCTGCTATAAATCAAGTGTAGGCGGCGCCGTTCGCACTTTGACCACTCGTTGCCCCTTAGGAAGCGTTGCTCGTGAATCTACCCCGAAATCCGACACGGAAAGTCAAGATCGGCACAGTTCATATCGGCGGCGGCAGCCCCATCGCCGTGCAGAGCATGTGCGCCACGCACACTCAGGACGTGCCCGCGACATCGGCCCAGGTGAACGATCTGTCGGCCGCCGGCGCCGATGTCGTTCGCATCGCCGTCGATAGCAAAAAGGATGCCGAGGCCCTGCCCGAGATTCGCGCGGGCACGACGGCCAACCTGGCCGTCGATTTGCAGGAAAACTATCGCATGGCCGAGCTGGTGGCCCCGCACGTCGACAAATTAAGGTACAACCCGGGGCACTTGTACCACCACGAGCGCAACAAGCCTTGGCAAGACAAGGTGCGGTATCTTGCGGGGGTGGCCGCCGAACATGACTGCGCGATGCGCGTAGGAGTCAATTGCGGCTCGGTCGACCCGGCCAAAGCGGAAAAATACGGCCCCGACGATTCGATTTCGCCCATGATCGAAAGCGCCGTCGATCACTGCGCGCTGCTCGATTCCATCGGCTTTACGCGGTATTGCGTCTCGCTCAAGGATTCCGACCCTGCCAAGGTGATCGAAGTCAATCGGCGGTTCGCGAAAGAGCGGCCCGACGTCCCCTTGCACCTGGGGGTGACGGAAGCGGGATTGCCTCCCGACGGCGTCATCAAAACTCGAATCGCATTCGAACAACTGATCGCCCAGGGAATCGGGGACACCATTCGCGTCTCACTGACGGTTCCCAATCAC
>DATGKC010000303.1:0-5965 GCA_035294845.1 Planctomycetaceae bacterium
AGCCGCGGGAAGCCGCGCACTGGCCGAACCGGAATTGTCCGCCGCGCTCGATGTGACCTCCGAGCAAAAAGAGAAAATCGCCGCGATTTTGCGGGATTACGGCGAGAAGCAGGGCGAGCTGCGGCGGACCCTTTTCGGCCGGCGCGGAGGGGACGGTCCTCCCCCCGACTTCGAGGCCATGCGGACTAAAACTCAGGAGCTCGACAAAGAACGCGACTCCAAAGCCGCCGCAGTCTTAAGCGAACAGCAGCGGGAAAAATACGTACAATTGAAGGGCAAATCTTTCGACGTGTCGCAACTGATGCCGCCGGGGCCTGGAAGGCGCGCCGGCCCGGGAGCGCGCGGCGGCCCGGGTGGGCGGCCGGGTCGGGGCGCGGGGGGCGCCGCGGGTCGTCCGCAGAAGAAAGCCGAATCGAAAAATGAGAAAAACGAGGATGAAGGCAAGACTGACAAGAGTGAGAATTAATCAATCCCTTCGACAAGTGCACGGAGTCATAATGGCGACGCATCGGTTCCGAATGATTGCGGTTTTGTGTTTTACGGTGGCGCTGGGCAGTTCGGTCGCCGCCGCCGGCGATTGGACTCGGTTTCGCGGGCCCAATGGTTCGGCCGTCAGCGACGACCGGGAAACGCCCGTCAATTGGAGTGCGACCGAGAACATCATCTGGCGCACGCTGCTGCCCGGTCCGGGGACGTCATCGCCCATAGTCACCGGCGGCAAGGTCTTTTTGACGTGCTACGCGGGATACGGCCTCGATCAGAAGAACCCGGGTTCGCCGGAAAACCTGGAACGCATTCTCGTTTGCCTCGACGAGCGCGATGGGAAAATTCTCTGGCAGCAGGCCGTGAAAGGAGTCGGATCTGAAGATCGCTATTCCGGATTCATCAATCTGCACGGCTACGCATCGAGCACTCCGGCCACTGACGGCGAGCGCGTTTATGTGCTCTTCGGAAAAGCAGGGGTCGTGGCGTTCGATCTCGAGGGAAAACAGCTCTGGCAGAAGTCGGTGGGAACGGGGTCGGCGCCGATGGGTTGGGGCTCGGCGGCCAGCCCGATCGTTTACAAGAACCTGGTGATCGTCAACGCCGCCGCCGAGAGCAAAACGATTTTTGCCTTCGACGGCAAAACCGGCCAGGAGGTCTGGAAGAGCCCGGCCGATTCGCTCGCAAGCTGCTGGGGAACTCCCGTGCTCGTCGACGTGGCGGGCGGCAAGCAAGAACTGGTCATCGCCGTTCCCTTTGAAATCTGGGGTTTCGATCCCGACTCGGGGGAGTTTCTGTGGTTCTCGGAGGGAGTCAAAACGAACGCGGCGTGTGCAAGTCTGGTGTCGCGCGACGGGATCGTTTATTCCGTCGCCGGAGGGCCTGGAGGGGGCGGCGCGGCAGCCGTGCGGGCCGGCGGACGCGACGATGTCACCAAGACACATGTCTTATGGAACAAGTCGGCCAGCACGTATGTCGCCTCCCCCGTTCTCGTCGGAGACTATTTGTTCTGGGTCAGCGATCAGGGAATCGCACACTGCATGAGCCGCGAGAACGGCGAAATTGTCTATAAGCAAAGGCTTGCCGGCTCGGGGACGGTTTACTCGTCGCTCGTCGCGGCGGGGGACAAGCTTTATTCCGTGACGCGCGACAAGGGAACGTTCGTTTTGGCAGCCCGGCCCGAGTTCGAGCAACTCGCGCAAAACCAGCTCGACAGCGACGCGGGCGTGTGCAACGCAGGCCCTGCCGTGAGCAACGGCCGGCTCCTCTTGCGCTCGAACAAGTACCTGTACTCGATCGGCGGCGGAAAGTGACGCCTTGCTCAATTTTCAGCGTCCTTCTTCGATCGGCGCCGGCACTCCGAGCGACGCCGCCACATGCGTGAGCTGCTCCCACACGTCGGCCGCAAGTGGAATTCCCTCCGCCACCCGCTTGACGCGCTCCTGGGCGCTGCGATCGCCGGGAAGCTGAATTCGATCGACGCCTGGCTTGCGGGGAGTTCCGCGCACCGCGTTGAGCAACTTGTCGGCCTCAGCGGCAAAATGCGCGGCGCCGGCAAAACGGACCGGGTCCCAGACCACCAAGAGCACGTTGTTCCACTCTTTGGTTCCTGGCGGGGCGGGCGGGCAAAATCCCCCCGACAGCCCTCCGATCAAGATGTCAAATACCAGGCCCAGCCCAAATCCCTTGTACGCCTGGTCGCCGCCGAACGGCAAGAGCGTCCCGGGCGGATCGGCCAGCATCACGTTTGGGTCGGTGGTCGGATGGCCCTGGGCATCCTGAATCCATCCCAGTGGGACAGGCCGATGTTCGAGCCGCGCGATTCGCAATTTGCCGTTCGCGACGGCGCTCGTGGAAGTATCAAGCACGAGCGGGCGATCGCCGGTCGGCACGGCGATGGCGATGGGATTCGTGCTGATCCGGGGGGCAATTCCTCCCGGTGGCGCAACCAGTTGCAGCACGCCATTGTCGTTGACGGCAATGAGCGCCGCCAAATTCGACGCAGCCGCCCGTTCGACCCATTCTCCCAACCGCCCGACGTGCCCACAGCGCCGCAAGCTTCCTCCGGCGATTCCGCACGAGCGGGCCTTGGCCGAGACCAGGTCGACCAGCCGCGCGCACTGCACCTGCCCGAAACCGAGCGAGCCATCGGCGGCGACCAGCGCGGGCGATTCGGTGAGAACTGCAAAAGACGCACCGGGGACCAATTCGCCGCTTTTGATCTGGCTCAAATACCAGCGGGCCAAGAGCACGCCATGCGAATCGTAGCCGCGCAGGTTCGATTCGACGAGACTGGCGGCGACGGCACACGCCTCGTCGGGCGGCGCGCCGGCGGCCACAAACAGGCTCTCAATGAAATCGCGGAGGACGTCTGGTGAAAAGCGAGGCATGGGTGTGATCCGTTGCCAATCGAGAAAATTGCTCGAACTCGCGGCGATTGGTCGACGCGCGATGGCATTCGAGTATAATCAAGAAGGTCGACAAAACGCACGGACCAGGGATAAACCGGCTGTTTCAGGATGTTGTTCATCAGGTCTATTTTTCCGGGAGGTCGAGTCATGCGTCGTTTGATGCTTTCAGCGGCGTTTTTCGTCGCTGGTTTCGCTCAGGTTTTCGGCCAGGATGCCGAAGCGGAAAAGAAGGCCATTGCCAAGATTCGCGAAACAGGCGCCCTCGTGTTGGAGATCGCACAGAACGACAATCGGCTCGACGTGAGTTACATCACCGCTCAGGCCAAAGTCACGAACGAGCAGCTCGCGCCGCTCAAAGACCTGACGCGCCTGGCGAACCTCAACCTGCGGGGGCTCGAAATCGGCGACGATGCCTTGCCTTATATCGCCAACCACAAGACGCTCGTGCGACTTCACCTGGAAAAGACGAAGATCACCGACAAAGGGCTCGAGCAGCTCAAAGGGCTGGAGAATCTCGAATACCTCAATCTGTATGGAACAGAAATCGGCGATCCCGGCCTGGCCCACCTCGAAGGTCTCAAGAAATTGAAGTCATTGTATCTCTGGCAGACGAAAGTGACGGATGAAGGAGTGAAGAAGCTTCAGGCGGCCTTGCCCGGACTGAAGATTATTCGCGGTTCGTGATGCCTGGCAACGGATGCTTTCATGGCTGATGCACGACCCGCGATCGAACCGGCAAAACAGTTTTCGGCATACATTCTCGAGCGCCACCGCGCGCTGCGCGCTGGCGATACGGCTCCTGCCACGCTCGATGACTGGGCCACGCTGAAGCAAAATCTGCGGCAAAAACTGCTCGCCTCGTGGGGCGGATTCCCGGAAAAGCCCTGCGACCTGGCCCCGCAGAAGCTGGGAGAGCTCGTCCGCGACGGATACCGCGTCGAAAAGATCGTGTTTCAGACGCGGCCGGGCGTGTTCATGACGGCCAATGCCTATGTCCCAGACGAGGAGGGCAAAAGGCCGGCCGTGCTCTGCGTCCACGGCCATTGGCGCGGCGCCAAGCAAGACCCGGTGCCCCAGTCGCGGTGCATGGGCCTCGCGAGGCTCGGGTTTTTCGTTCTGGCCGTCGACGCCTTTGGGGCGGGAGAGCGCGGAATCGGCAAGGCGCTGGGCGAATATCACGGCGAGATGACGGGAGCCACGCTTTGGCCGATCGGCCTGACGCTCTCGGGCCTGCAGGTCTACGAGAATATGCGCGCGGTCGATTATTTGCTCACGCGCCCGGAAGTCGACGGGACGAAGCTGGGCATCACCGGCGCCAGCGGCGGCGGCAACCAAACGATGTACGCCGGCGCGTTCGACGAGCGATTTTCGTGCGTGGTCCCGGTTTGCTCGGTCGGCACGTACCGATCGTATCTGGCGGCGGCGTGCTGCGTGTGCGAGGTCGTTCCCGATGCGATGACGTACACCGAAGAATGGGGCCTCTTGGCGATGGTCGCTCCGCGGGCACTGATGGTCATTAACGCCACCAAAGATGCCTTTCAGTTTTCTGTAGGCGAAGCGCAGCAATCGATCGCCAAAGCGCAGCAAGTCTTTCGGCTCTTCGGCCAGGCCGGCAAAGTCGCCCACACGATTTTCGAATCGGGGCACGATTATGGCAAGGAAATGCGCGAAGCCATGTACGGCTGGATGACGCTGCACCTCAAAGACCAAGGGAAAGGAAACCCGATCCCCGAGCCGGAGCTGACCGTCGAAGACCCCGAGACCTTAAGGTGCTATCCCGGCGAGTCGCGCCCGGAAGACTTCGTGACCATTCCGAAATTCGCGGCTGCCCAGGCCGATCGAATTCTTGCCGATCTCAATGGCGAGCGCATCGACCACCGCGAACGGTGGGACAATACGTCGATGCGGATTCGCCATGTGTTCGAACACCAGGTGCTGGGCGGTTTTCCAGGCACGATCGAGCCAGGGACGACCCGCCCGGGCAAGCTGCAGGAAAATGGGGGAGCATTCAAAATCGAATCGGAGCCAGGAATCGAGATCGCGGTGAGACGCGACGCGCCCCGCTCGGGAGAGAAACGACTGGCGATCATTCTCGATCTCGAAGGGATCGAGAGCTGCCGTCAAACCGCGCTCGCTCAAGCCTTTCAGAAGGCGGGATGGGGCGCCGCGTTTGTTGATCTTCGCGCCACGGGATCGTACGCCGTCGCCGGCGATAAAATCGGCCGCGCGCCCGACCATAATTCGTCGGAATGGGCGATCTGGGTCGGTCGGCCGCTGCTTGGCCAATGGATCTGGGATGCGCGCCGCGCGATCGCTGCCGTCGCAGAGAACGATCGACAATCGCTCGAGGCGGCCACACTGGTCGGAATCGGGCCGGCGTCCCTCGTGGCGCTGGGCGCGGCGATCTACGAGAGCCGCATTCCGCGGGTGGCTTTGGTCGATCCACTCGTCAGTTTCCGGTCGGACGTGCCCTATGCCAACCAGCGAATGGGAATCATGGCGCCGGGGATTCTGCGAGACGCGGGGGACGTGCCGCAGCTTGCCGCGCTCGTTGCACCGAGAAAGCTTCGCATCTCGGGAGGCGTGACCGGCGGCGGCGCGGCGCTGACCGCCGCGGCCCTGCGTGAAACGTTCGCCTATACCCGGAATATTTTCCGCCTATATGGCGCCGAAGCGCATTTCACGGTGAGGCCGGCCGAGGATCCCGGCGAGCTTGTCCGCGGACTCTCAGGCTGAGGCGAATCGGGTCGCGCCGGGGCGCGTTCGTCTGGAATAACTCCGCTCCGATCGTTATAGTTCGGTGCCAGGCAGAAGGCCGGGGCGCCCGGCGGGCCGGCGGCATAATCGGGGATGGACTCTGATGGCACGGCAGAAGACGCTGTACGAAAAGCTTCGGGAGCTCGGAAACAACCTCTGGTGGAGCTGGCAGCCGGAAGTCACGCAGATCTTTCGAGACGTCGACCCCACGCTCTGGACGGAGGTCGGCCACAATCCCGTCTTGCTGTTGGAACAATACCCTCCCGAGGCGCTGGAAAAGCGCGCCGCCGAAGCGGTGTTGCAGACCCGCATCA
>DATGKC010000304.1:0-6173 GCA_035294845.1 Planctomycetaceae bacterium
CCGGCGGCTGAAGCCCGGTATTCTGCATGGCCTGGATCACGCGGTCGCTCACGCCTTCGTGTTTGAGGGCGATGACATTATCCGGCGAACTGTTCCAGCGGCAGCCTCGCGTCCGCAGCGCGTTGATAATCACTTCGTCGCCCACGCCGGAGCGCGTCATGGTGATCACGTCGGTTTCGGTCACGGCCTGGGCAATCGCCGCCGAGCGCGCGTGTTCATACTGGGCATTGGCGACGGCCGCGTCACGCTGCTCGCGCGCGTCCTCGGCGTTTCCGACCAGGCCGCCGGTGACGGCCCCAGCGGCCGCCCCGATCAAAGCGCCGCCCCCTGCATGTCCCGATGCGCTTCCGACAAGCGCTCCGGCGGTCGCGCCCAAACCCGTGCCCAGAAGCGCCCCGGATTGCGTGTTGTTCATGTTCTGACAGCCCGTCAGAACCAGCCCCGCGATGGCGAGCAGCACCGACTTTTGAGACTTGGCCATCTTCGCACCTCCTTGAATCGCATCCGACGAATCGGCGTATTCCGTTACCGACCGCCACTTATTATATCGGCATGGCCGCGGGCCATCCAAGACCGTTCTCAGAACGGACGCACCATGGACTTCCAGCCAAACGAAATTGCAGCAATCAAGGCGTCAGGCCCTTTTACATGTTCTGCAACTTGCCCGGCTTAGCACGCTTGGCGACGTTCAATCGCGCAAAGTCTTGCCGATTTGTAACGGACGGCACGGGCTCGATTTAAGGCCACGAGAACGGTTCCCCGCAGCAAATGGTCGTGTATGATGGTGCAAACTGTGTTCATGATCCCATGCGCGAGATTTCTCAAATGCTCTGGAAAATGGCTCTGCACTCGGTAAGTTACGCGGGCGTCTGGCCGGGGCAGGCGCGGTTGCCGCTCGATTTGTTTCTTGAGAAGGCCAAGGCGCTCGGATACGACAGCGTGATGCTGATGGCCAAGCGGCCGCATCTCTCGCTCCTCGATGCCGATGCCGCAGCTCGAAACCGGCTTCGCGACAAGCTGGCCAGCCTCAATCTGGAGGTCGCGTCCCTGGCGGGCTACACCGATTTCTGTCTGGGAAGCGAGCGGCCCGATATCCCCACGCGTGAGATGCAGATTCTCTACGTG
This sequence comes from Planctomycetaceae bacterium, assembly GCA_035294845.1. Lineage (GTDB taxonomy): Bacteria > Planctomycetota > Planctomycetia > Planctomycetales > Planctomycetaceae > JACQFH01. The sequence goes on from DATGKC010000304.1 coordinate 1,126, forward strand.
ACCGAACTGGCAAGGCTCGCGCGCGACTTGAAGTGCGGGCTCGTCCGCGTCTTCACGGGATACACCACGGCCGCGGCGACGCTCGATCAGGGCTGGAATTGGTGCGTCGCGAGCTTGCGGGAATGCGCTCAGCGAGCGGCCGACTTGGGCGTGACGATCGGTGTTCAGAACCACCACGACACGGCGGCTCACTACGAGAGCCTGTTCGACCTGCTGGCCGAGATCGACGAGCCCAATTGCAAGGCCATGTTCGATGCCTGGTCGCCGGCCCTGCACGGCAGCGATCTGGCGGCGGCGGTGCGGAAGATGGCCCCTTACATCGTGCATACGACAGTGGCCGACTACGTGCGCCGCCCGCGATTTTCTTATGCGCCTCAACTTGTGAACTACGTCCGCGAGAACGACGCGATTCGCGCCGTGCCGATGGGCGAGGGATTCATCGACTACCGTGGTTTCTTCGGCGCCCTCAAGGAGGCCGGATACCGGGGCCACGTGGCCTACGAAATGTGCTCGGCTTTGCGCGGCGGCGGCGGCGAGGCCAATCTCGACCGCTGCGCGAAACAGTTCATCGACTACATGCGCGGACTTTAGCCTGAATGGGGCACGTAGCTGAATTCCCCAGAATTCAGGGCCTTGTTCGCGATTGGCCGGAACTCTGGCGAGTTCCGCTACGGCGGCGCCGGTCGCCGAATTTATGTTCGCTTGTAAAACGGCAACTTGACGACTTTCGCTGGCTCGCGCTGGCCGCGGATATCGACCGTGAGCGCGGCGCCCAAGGCCGCCGCGGGCCGGGCAACGTAGGCCATCGCAATCGACCTTTCGAGCGTCGGCGAAAACGTGCCCGAAGTGACGCGGCCGACTTGCTCTTGGTCCTGGAAGACCAGTGCGCCTTCTCGGGCGATGCGCTTCGATCCCAATTCGAGACCCACGCGCCGTTGTCGATTCGGATTGGCTTTGGCGGCGATGAGCGCCGCGCGACCGATGAATTCGCCCTTGTCCATTCGCACCGCGAAGCCGAGGCCCGCCGTGAATGGGTCAATTGTCTCGTTCAACTCATGTCCATACAGCGGCATTCCCGCTTCCAGCCGCAGCGTGTCGCGCGATCCCAACCCGGCCGGCAAAAGTCCCACCGGACTTCCGCCTGCAAACAGCGCCTCCCACAAGGCGCTCGCGCGGGTCGCGGGCACAATGACTTCAAAACCGTCTTCGCCGGTGTAGCCTGTGCGGCTTACAAAGCCGCTCTCGCCCTGCACTCGCGCGGGCGTGCCGAAATAATATTTGATCTGCCCCAGATCGGTTTCGACGAGGGGCTGGAGTAGCTCTTGCGCCTTGGGGCCTTGCAGCGCCAGCATGAAATGCGAAATCGTTTGATCTTCGACAGTCGCGTTGAAGCCGGCGCGATGCCGCTCGATCCACGCCATGATCTTCAAGCGGTTCGAGGCGTTGACCACCAGCAGATGGCAATCGGCAAGACGATACACCAGCACGTCGTCGAGGATTCCGCCCGCTTCATTCGTCACGAGCGCGTATTTGACCTGCCCGACCGCCAGCCCGGCAACATCGTTGGTCACCAGGCGTTCGAGGAGCTTCACCGCATCCGGCCCGGTGAATCTCAAGCGGCCCATGTGCGCGATGTCGAACAGGCCCGCCGCGCGGCGCACGGCGTGATGCTCGGCGACGATCGAAGTGTATTGGACGGGCATCTCCCAACCGGCAAAATCGACCATCCGCCCGCCGTGCGAAACGTGCCAGGCGTGACAGGCGGTGCGAAGAAGCGGGTCGGGCATCAGTGCGGCTCCGGTGAGTTAGCATCAGGCTCAAAAGGCAGTGCGGCTGCATTTTGACGAGCGCGTGTCGCGCTGTCCAATCGAGAGCCAGGTTTCACTCACCGTGCCGCCGAAACTCGTAAGTCACGTTCGACAATTTCTCACCGAGGCGGAATGAGAGCCCCGATCCCGATCGGCGAGCCGCGATCCTTTTCGTCGCGCGGGGGCGCTCTCTGAAACTGCGCTTTCCGTGTGGAAAATGAGAACTGTACCAACGACAGCGACTGCCATATAATAATACTGGAGCGCGTTCCGCGGATTTCGCTGAAACCCCTCTGACGCGAATCAAGCAATCCGCCGCCATGTATCGGGAGTCGTAAAATGCCGAACATTATCATTGATCGCGGGCGTGGTCCAAAAGTGAAGGGAACCCGCGTCACAGTTTATCGAATCATGGATTATCTTCGCGAAGGGAGCGATGCAGAACGCATCGCTCGCGAGCTCTTCCTGACGGATGAACAGGTCCGCGCGGCAATCGAGTATATCCAAGCGCACGAAAGTGAACTCACTGCCGAATATGAACGAATCATTGCGCGGCCACGCGCTAATCCGGCGTGGGTCGAGGCTGCGTGTGCCAAGTCGGTTGAAGAGTTAAAACTGAGGATTATGACCCGACGAAAAAAACACGCGGCTCATGCTGATCCTCGCGGATAACGACATCGTCGGGGCCGTTGAAGCAATTCGCCGAATCTTCGCTTCGTCCGAATGGTTTGATTTCGCTGCCGAGCTCGAGCTCACCTTTGAAACGCTCGCGGGCGTAGGTCTCGCGCCAGATGCATCCGATCAATTGGTTTGGCAAACGGCCCAGTCAAAAGGCGCTGTGCTCGTGACTTTTCAATGATTGCCAAAACCTCTCCGAACCGAATATACTTATTTGTATCAACGACGCTCGATGCGTCGAATGCTGACAAATCGGGAAAGCTGGCGGAACGCGCCTGATGATCCAGTTCGAGCACGCCGGGCACAAACTCTGCGATGGCTTTCCGCGCCGTGAATGGCTGCGATTGGGATCGCTGGCGGTGGCCGGATTGTCGCTGCCGCAGCTTTTGGCGGCCCAGGCGCGCGCCGGCACCGATGCCGCGCATCGGCCAAAAGCCACGGCAAAAGCCTGCATTCAGATGTTTCTCTGGGGCGGGCCAGGAGCCCAAGAGACCTGGGACTTAAAGCCAAAAGCGCCCGACGGAACGCGCGGCGATTTCAAACCGATCGACACGAGCGTTCCCGGGTTTCAAATCTGCGAGCACCTGCCGCTGTTGGCCGAGCGGGCCCACAAATACACAATCGTCCGCAGTCTGACGCACACCGGCGTCAATCATGGCACGAGCGCCTATCACATGCTCACGGGGCACATCCACCCGTCGCCGGGTACGCTCAGGCATCCGGCCCCCACCGACATGCCCAACATCGGCTGCAACGCCGGGCGATTCCTCCGGCATCCCAATTATTTGCCGCCGCACGTGCATCTTCCGGCAATCATCCATGACGGCGACGCGCTGGAAGTTCCGGGACAAGAGCCGGGCATACTCGGGGAGAAACACGTTCCCTTCCGCGTGCTGGGCGATCTCACGCAGCGCGACTTCCACGTGCCGGCCTTGGCCTTGTCGCAAGAGCTGTCGCGCGAGAGGCTCAAGCGCCGCGTCGGCCTGCGCGAAGCCGTCGACCGTCATCTCGAGCATCTCGCCGTGGCGGAAGAAGGCCGCGCGGTCGATAGCTCGTTCGAGCGGGCGGTGAATCTCCTGGCCTCGGCGAAAACCGAAGAAGCCTTCGATCTGGGCCGCGAGTCGGATGCGCTCCGCGAGCGTTATGGCAAGCACCATTTTGCGCAAGCGCTTCTTTTGGCGCGGCGGCTGGTCGAAGCGGGAGTCCCCTTCGTCACGGTTTATTGGAATTCTCCCAACAATACCGATAACGAAAGCTGGGACACCCACACGCAGCAGCATCGCCGTCTCGGGAAGCACCTTTTGCCGGCGTTCGATCGGGGAGTGTCGGCCTTCCTTGACGACATGCACGAGCGAGGTCTGTTGGATGAAACGCTGGTGACATGGTACGGCGAGTTCGGACGCACGCCGAAGATCAACGCCGGAGGGGGCCGCGATCACTGGGGGTTCTGCCAATCGATCGGCATGACCGGCGGCGGCATCAAGCGCGGCCTGGCGTACGGCACGAGCACCCGAGACGGCGGTTACGCCGATTCGTTGCCCGTTTCTCCCGACGACGTGTCGGCGACGGTTTTTCAGTGCCTGGGAATCGACTATCGGCAGCACATGCACGACCTCGCGGGCCGGCCGATTCAGTTGAGTTTCGGCGAACCCGTTCGCGACCTGCTGTAGAACGATTTCGAGCACGAATGCCGCACATGAAACGCGCTCCAGGTCCATCGGGGCATTGGCTGCTGGGAAGCTTGCGGGAATTCCGGCGGGACATGCTGGCCTTTTATGCGCGAATCGCGCGCGACTATGGCGACATTGTCGGATTCCGCCTGGGCCCGCGGCGGTTTGTGCTCCTCAACCATCCCGATTTCATTGAGCAGGTGCTCGTCACCGAGAACCGCAATTTCATCAAGCACTATGGACTGCGACTGTTGCGGCCCACGCTGGGCAACGGCCTGCTCAACAGCGACGGCGACTTCTGGCTGAGGCAAAGACGGCTCATGCAGCCCGCTTTCCAGCGGCAACGAATCGATTCGTACGCGCCGATCATTGTCGAGCACACCGAGAAAATGCTGGCTCACTGGCGCGACGGCGAAATTCGCGACTTGCATGCCGACATGATGAAGCTCGCGCTCAGCATCGTCACCAAGACGCTGCTCGACGTCGATGCGGGCGACAAGTCGAACGAGGTCAGCCAGGCAATCGACTTCATCATGGAAGACTTCAATGCCCGCTTTCAAAGCGCGTTTCCTCCGCCTGCCTGGCTGCCGGCGCCGCGCAATCTCAAGCTCAAACGCGAAGTCGGGCGGCTGGATGCCATCATTCACGAGATGATCCGCCAGCGCCGGGCCGATTCGCGCGACCGCGGCGATCTGTTGTCGATGCTCGTTCATGCCCGCGACGAAGCCGACAACACCGGCATGACCGACAAACAACTTCGCGACGAAGTGATGACGTTGTTTCTGGCCGGACACGAAACGACGGCTAGCGCCCTCTCGTGGACGTGGTATCTTTTGGCGACTCATCCTCATGTGGAGGCCCGCCTGCTGGACGAGCTTGATTCGGTTTTGGG
>DATGKC010000305.1:0-6994 GCA_035294845.1 Planctomycetaceae bacterium
TCCTGAAATTGGAACAAAAAAAATGCTTGACAAACCTACAAAAGCGTGATGACTACAGTACTCATCATTGCTCCGCGCGAATCCCGCCCTCTGACATGTTCAGGAGTCCTGCGGTCGCGCGGCTGTGGCTCGGTTGGGAAACCTGCCACAACGTGGTGGGATATCGGCCACGGCAACCGGGGGCGACCGGCCATAACAGAAGGGAAGACTTTGCCGTTGGGCTTGCCCGCGCTCGGCGGATGGTCGAGAATGGCCGCGTCATCTTTTTGCGCAACTACGCGCCGACCTGCGGCGATGGGAAAACGGGCTCGCCGCTTTCGCGCTGGTGCCATGTTGGAGAAATTCGAAATGTTGCCGACGAAAAATCGGAGGATGCTCCTCGTGTTCGCGCTGTCTTGCGGCGCCGCCGTCATGGCACTGTATCTTAACTCGGCCGTCAGCGTTTCCGACGACGAGCCGGCTGACAACCTCGCGCCGTTCTACGGCTTTGGAAGGCTCGAGCTTTACAAGCTGCAGCAGCGGTCGGTCAATTTGCTGGCAGCCGATCTCAACGATGACGGCCGGACCGATCTCATTTCAATCGACAACAGCAACAGTCGCCTGGATCTTTTGCAGCAGCGCGTCAAACCCGAATCGGCCAAGGCGCCGACTGCGGGCAAAATCAACGCCATCGAAAGCGACAAGCGGTTTGAGCACAAAAAGATCGCCGTCGATCGCGAGGTCGCGTCGCTTGCCATCGGAGATTTCAACGGCGACGGCCGCAAAGATCTGGCGTATTTCGGCGCTCCCGATCAATTGACGGTGATCCTGCAAACGCCAGCCGGCGATTGGACGAGCCGCAAGCGCGTGCGGCTGGCCGACGTTCAGCCCGAGACGTGGATCGTGGCGGCCGGAGACCTCAACGGCGACCGTAAGGACGATCTGGCCGTGCTCGGCAAGCACGATACCTATCTTCTATATCAGCAGGCCGACGGCGAGCTGGCGCCTCCCACGCGGCTCATGAACACCGGAGAAAATCTGGGTTTGGCCCAGATTGCCGATCTCGACGGCGACGGCAGAAATGACTTGTGCTACATCTCCAAGAGTGACGCCGATCGGCCATTCGGCGTGCGGTTGCAAAACCCGGACGGGCGGCTGGGGCCGGAACTTCGCTGCGAGCTTCCCAAATATCGCGGCGTGACGCTGGCCGACGTCGACGGCAAACCGGGCCACGAAGTTTTGGCGATTGAGAATCAGACCGGGCGCGTCAAAGTGCACCAGTTGCAACAATCGACCGCCGAGCCGGGAGAGCTTGCGGGCCAGCTCATTCAATATGGCTTCGGCCAGCAGGGCGCCGCCAAGAACCGCGACCTGGCGACCGGCGACGTCGACGGCGATGGGCTGATCGACGTGGTCGTGACCGATCCCGAATCGGCCCAGATGATCGTTTTTTTGCAGCATAAAGCGACCGGCCTTGATTTGGGAAATATGTTTCCCGGGCTGATGGGAGCCGAGCAAGTGCGCGTCGGCGACATCGACGGCGACGCGAAGGCCGACGTCGTCGTCTTGAGCACGCGTGAAAAAACGATCGGCATCAGCCGGATGGAATCGGGGCGGCTGACTTTTCCTCAAGGCTTGCCGCTCGACAAGGAACCGGCGGTATTCGAACTGGTCGATTTGAACGGCGACGGCCGGCCGGAAATCGCCTATCTCGGGAAAGAGCGCACCGGCTCGTCGACCAAGTATGCCCTGCAAGCCGTAACGCGAGACACGAATGGCGAATGGCGGCCGTTCAAATTCGGCGACCACGACGCGATTCCGATCGCGGCCAAAAGCACACCCGATCGCCTCACCGCGGTCGACGCCAACCATGACGGCCGGCCCGATTTTCTGATTTTCGCCGGCAGCGATCGCCCGCCCATCTTTTTGTTGTCGAATCCGCAAGGCGTCCCCGCCGAGGCGGCCTCGGCCGAAGGCGGCTTCGGCCTGGGAAACGTGGCGGCAGGGGGCCTATTTGTCGGCCAGCTCGACCAGCCGGTGATTCTGGTCGCACAGAATAATTTCGCCCGCAACGTGGCGCTGAACGATAAACATCAATGGCAAGTGCTCGATCAGTACAATGCCGCCGAAGCCGAAGCCAAAATCGTCGGCGCCGCGACAATCGACCTGGATGGTCAGCCGGGGCGCGAAATTGTGCTGGTCGACCAGGGCGTCAAAAAGTTGCGCGTCCTTCGCAGGGATGGGACGGTGTACCGCCCCTGGCGCGAAGTCGAAATCGGCGTATTCCCCTATCGCTCGACGCACGTTGCCGACCTCAACGGCGACGGACGCGACGACCTGCTATTGTTCGGGACCGGCAAATTCGGAGTGCTGTACGCGGGCCGCAGCGATCCGCGTCTTAAGGCGATCGCGACTTACGAATCGAAGCTCGAAAAGGTGCGGTTCACCGATCTGGCGGCCGGCGACCTCAATGGCGATGGACAAATCGACATTGCCGTCATCGACACGCAGTCGCAAATGATCGACATTCTGAACTACACCGCCGCCGGCGGACTGCGCCACGCCGTTCATTTTAAGGTATTCGAAGCCAAGAGCCTGGTGGCCGAAGAACGCGCCGGCTCTGACCCGCGCGAGGTGCTGATCGCCGACGTGACCGGCGACGGGCGGCAAGATCTGGTCTTGCTCACCCAGGATCGCGTGCTGGTTTATCCGCAGGACGACGGCCAGAGCGACGTTCAAACAACCACAGCCGCCGGCCAGCGATAACGTTCATTCGGCGGTGGCGGGGGTCAGAGTGTTTTACTATGGCCGCGCCAGCCGACGCGCGTCCCTCCCCCCGTCCACGGGGGGATCGAGGGGGGGTGTCTGCGCGCCGCGGGAAGTGGCGAAGTCAAAGCGGCCACAAGGCAGGCTGAACTCTCACTTTTGTTGACAGCACCAAACGTTGAAAGAGGTGAATCGCAGACCGGTGAACATGGCCCAGAACGCTGCGGGTGAACAGCAATGGCCCATCCGGGCCAACATCGCCCAAATTAGCGCGCCGAAAACAGCGCCAAGCGCAGTAACCTCAAACGGTGCAGCCAGTACCCGGCGAGGACGACAAGGGTCGCCAGGCCGTAATTGAGACTGCGGCCCAGGTTGATGCTCGATGCTTCGGCGAAATATCGCACCGGAACCGGGATGTCGCCCAGCTTGAAACCGAACGACACCGCCTGCGCCAGAAATTGGCTGTCGAACACAAAGTCGTCTGAGTTGCGCTCGAAGGGAATCGTTTCCAGCACTTTTCGCGAGTAGGCGCGAAAGCCGCTGTGAAAGTCGCCGAGATTCTGCCCCAGTGCCACGTTTTCGACGAACGTCAGTACGCGATTGGCGAGATACTTATAGATCGGCATGCCACCGGCCAGCGTCTCTTGTCGCGTGCGGATCCGCGAGCCCATCACGCAGTCGCAGATTCCCAACCGCAGGATTTCGACCGCCACGGGAATCAGCCGGCTGTCGTACTGGTAGTCGGGATGAATCATGACGACGTAGTCGGCGCCCGACTCGAGCGCGCGCCTGTAACAAGTTTTCTGGTTCGCGCCATAACCTTTGTTTTCGTCGTGCACGATCACGGTCAGCCCCAGCTCGCGGGCGATGGCGACCGTCTCGTCGCGGCTGCAATCATCGACCAGCACCACCTCGTCGACCGCGCCGGCGGGAATATCGGCTACGGTTTGTCTCAGCGTGGCGGCGGCATTATAGGCGGGCATCACCGCCACGGTGCGAAATTTTTCGGGCGCCGGAGCCGGAATGAACCGTTGCATGGCGTCTGGATCGTCTTGCCGGGCCGCGGATTCGATCGGTGTCATCGTCAGTCGTGCAGTCGAAACAGCCGCTTCAGAGCGTTCATCAGGCCGTGCGGCGTTCCCTCGCGGGCTTCGTCGCGCAGCACTTCCAATGGCGGATGCAACAGCTTATTCACCAGTTGTTCGAACGAACGTTCGATTTCGGCGCGATCCTTCTTGAGATGCGGAAGCCGCGAAAAGAGCCGCGCCAGTTCGTCGCCCACGGCGCCATGGTACTGCTCGCGAAGCCGCTTGATAATAGGGCCCGTGGCGCGGTGGTAAAGCTCCGACATGAACTTGTCGGTTTCGCGCTCGACGATTTCGAGCGCCCGAGCCACTTCGCGCGAGCGCGCAAGCCGGTTTTGTTCACACACCTTTTCCAGATCGTCGATGCAGTACAGAAAGACGTTGTCGTCGAGGTCGCGGATGGCCGGCTCGAAGTCGCGCGGAACAGCCAGGTCGAGGATGAATACGGCCTTGGGGCCGCTCTTTGCGCGTACACGGCGAAAACGTTCGAGGTCGACCAGGGGCGGCGAGGCCCCGGTGGTGCTCACGATCACGTCGGCCTCGGCCAGGCACTGATCGAGCTGTTCGAACGGGCGCACGACTCCGCCGCAGTCCTGGGCGATGCGTTCGGCCCGGTCGCGCGTGCGATTGGTCACCAGAACTTTTTTCGCTCCTTCGTCCGTGAGGTAGCGCAGCGTTTCGGCGGCCATTTCCCCGGCGCCGACGACGAGCACGGTCTTGTCGTCGAAGCGGTCGAAAATCCCCTTTCCGAAATCGGCGATGGCCACGCTGGCGATCGACACGCGTCCTTCCGCCAGCAGCGTTTCGGTCCGCACGCGCTTGGCCACATTCAGCGCCCGCTGGAACAGAGAATTCGTGAGAGGTCCGCTGGCGGCTTCGTCTTGCGCCAAGGCGTACGCCTCTTTCACTTGCGCGACGATCTGCGGCTCGCCCAACACCATGCTATCGAGACTCGAGGCCACCTGGAACAAATGCCGCACCGCGTCGGGCCCGGTTCGTTCGAGCAGATCGTCGAAAAACTCCTCCAGCGGCACTTGATGGAAATCGGCGAAAAAATTCGCCAGCTCTTCGTGCGATGGACGCCGCCCCGAGTCTTCCTGCGCCGTATAGACTTCGATGCGGTTGCAGGTCGAGAGCACGACCCATTCGGCCTGCGGAAACTCGGAGCGCAAGCGCGCATAAGCCTTGGGCATCTGGGCACGCGAGAATGCCAGGCGTTCGCGTATGCCCAAATTTGCCGAGTGATGGTTGCAATAGACCACTTGCAGATTCAACCGTCGTGCTCCACTTCGAAAGCCTGACCGCCTGCGGGCAGGATCTGGGAATTAGAGTGAATGCTGCCGGTGATGACCTGCAAGCCCACGAAAGTCAAAAGCAAGAACCCGCAACCGGAAATCGTAAGCCAGGCCACTTGACGCCCGGTGGGCGCCCGGTGGGTCAAAAGCCATGCGAACAATACCGCCCACAGGCACCAGACGACGCCACTGATAACGACCGCCCGATCCGACAGGTTGACCGAAGGCGTTCCTCCCAGCGGGGCGACGGCCAGGAAGACGCCGCTCGCGAAACCCAGCGTCAACAACAGAAAAGCCAGCATGACCGACCAGCGGTTGGCTTGTGCCAACCGCGCCAAGCTGGGCATTTTGAGTCCCATATGCTCGGCATGCCGTGTTTTCAGTCGATGATGCTGCACGAGGTACATGAGACCCGACAAAAAACCGCAGGCCGCCGAGGTCAATCCGAAGACCAAGAACGACGCATGCAGCATGCCCCAATGCCGCCGAGCGCGCTCGGCGTTCATGACCGTATTCGGCTCGTGGTTGAGAAAATAAGCGCTTGCCACCAGCGCCAGAACGATGGGAAGCGCGAATAGCCCGATCGCCAGCTCTTTCTGAACGAGCGTCAGAAATAGATACGACAACGCGAGCACCCAGGCCAGCACGAGCATCCAGTCGTGCGTCGATGCCAGAAGCGGCGGCAAGTGCGTCTGCTGGCTGCGATTCAAAAGGTAAATCGTGTGCGCCGCAAATCCCGCCAGCCCGAAGCCGATCATCACAAATCGGCTCGCCCGGCTGCGCCCCAGGAGCCGCCCTAATTCGAGCGCAAAGGCGACCAGATAGCTGGCCAGAAAGCAGAAAATCGTGACGTGCAGCATAGAATGCCCGCACCGGCGTCGTTTGGCGTGAAATTGGAAAGATGCCCCTTCCGCTCCATTATAGCAGCCGAAAGCGGGAGGAAGTCACTGAATTCGAAGCCTCGACCAGCAGGCCGTTGAAAAACGTCGACCGGCGCCGGCGCACATCGGTTTTCTTCGCGAATTGATCGTCCCGTCGGCGCCTGTCCCCCTCTTTCAACACGCTGCTTAGAGTCGTTCGTCGGCCGCCTCGAGCCCGAATTCTTCGATTTTCTTGTGCAGCGTGTTGCGGTTGATTCCCAACCGCACGGCGGCCTTGGTCTGCACGCCCTGGCAGCTCTTGAGAACCTGGTCGATGAGCTCGCGCTCGACGAGCGAAACGATCTGCTCGTAAAGATTGGTCGCCGAGTCGCCCGCAGCGACCGTGCCCAGGGCCACCAGCTCGCGGCAGAGAGTTTCGGGACTGCGTGTCCCCGGGCGCGACAAGCGCACCGGCGTTCCGCCGCGAACGTGCGCGGGAAACAGCTCCAGGCTCAGGTGCCCGTCGCGCGAAAAGACGATCGCCCGCTCGATGTAATTCTGCAGTTCTCGAACATTGCCCGGCCAGGAATAGCCGACCAGCGCCGCCAGCGCCGCCTCGGAAATCGTTGAAATCGAAACATTGTTGGCCTCGGCGTATTTGCGGATGAAAAAGTCGACCAGCAGCGGGATGTCTTTCGGTCGCTCGCGCAAGGGAGGCAGAAACACAGGCACGACGTTGAGTCGAAAATACAGATCATCGCGAAACCGGCCCGCCTCGATTTCGTCGAGCAGGTCGCGGCTGGTCGCAGCCACGACGCGGCAATCGACTCGAATTGTGCGGTTGTCGCCCACCCTCTCGAATTCCTGCTCCTGCAAGACGCGCAACAATTTCACCTGCAGCGTGTAGCTGACCGAATCAATCTCATCAAGAAAAATCGTGCCCCCGTGCGCCGCCTCGAAGCGGCCTGTGCGGTTTTCCACCGCGCTCGTGAAGGCGCCTTTCACGTGG
>DATGKC010000306.1:0-2485 GCA_035294845.1 Planctomycetaceae bacterium
ATTGGCTCCACGTTTCAGTTTCCATCGTGCAATGCAGCGAGTGTGCCGAGTCCGGGCCGCCGGAGCCGCTGCGCGTCGATCACCAGCTCTTCACCATGCGGTTCGTGGTGCATCGCAATTTCAGTCAAAAATTCAACAAGCTGAATGCGATGCGCGGTGCAGCAGCGCCTCCTTGACCGGTATGAAGAGGCAGCGCGCTCAATTCCATACGAAATGCCATAATTTGATACACCATATATGTGCATATCTTAATGAATAAAGGGTGCGAGAAGCGTGCATAAAGCAGCGGAAACGCAACTATCTGCTGCTTAGTGAATTATGACTTTTTTGCCACTCAAATCGCTTGCCGATGGCGGTGCGCGCGAGAAGCCGCAAACGGCAGACAGCGCTTCGCAAATCTTTGTCTTTCGGGCTGTTGCGGCGGCTCTCGGGGCTCAATCGCAAAAAAACATTCCAGCCAGAATTATTCACTCCGAGAGTATTCACGGTCTGAATTCTGAACTCAGCTCCTGAGGAACATGACCGGGACTGATTTTGCGATTCCGATTCGTCGGCCTCAACCCACGAGCTGACGCCCGCGGCTCGCCTGATCAATCTGGCATCCAGTCGCTAGCTGCCAAAAACTTCTGCCGGAATACCCAGATTGCGGACTTTCGCGGCGATCGATTCGAGCTCGGGCACTGTCAGCGGCGTCACGAAGCTTTCGGCGGGAGGGCGGGCGACGGTGTAGACCTGCACGAGCTTGAGTTTGCCGCCGGCGTCGCTGATGTCTGACAGCCGCCGGCAGAAGGCATCGATCTCGGCATCGGGCGGCGCGTTCCCGGCGATGCGCATGAACAGGCTCTGAATGACGAGGGCGCGAACTTTCGCCGCTGCCGTGATATTGTCGATCACGCGCTGGAAGGGAACTTTCGTTCGCTCGACGAGCTGATAGTATTCGTCGGTCCCCGCTTCGAGCTTGGCCCAGATCTCGCCGTTGTTCGCGTCGAGAATCGCGAGGCCACGCTCCACGGCCTTCTTGTGAAACATGCTGGCGTTCGTAATCAGCACGAGCTTGACCTCATCCAGGCCGCGCTCCCGCTTGAGCTCGGCGACGTCTGAAATGATTTCATCGAAATTGCGGTATGTCGTTGGTTCACCGTCGCCCGCGAAGGCGATGTCGTTGAGCCGCCGTCGATCGAGAGGCGCCTCGCGGAACGACTCGTCGGAAAACAACCCGCCCCCCGCGATCAGACCGAGCAGATGATCGATCTCGGCCAGTAGCCGGTCGGTTTCGACAAATTTCGTTTCTGCCTCGCTGCGGCGATCGACCTGGCAGTAGATGCAGTCGAAATTACAGACCTTGTCGGGGTTGAGATTGACGCCCAGGGAAATTCCCTTGCTGCGGCGCGACAAAACCGGGTACGCGAACTTGTTTTCGCGCCAGTTCCGCGGATGCCGGGTGTGCAGGAATTGCCAGGAGTTCGACACAGTCAGGCCCGCTCGATGTTCGTGTACTCGTCGAGCGTCACGGTGGTCTCTTCGCCCGGAGTGCCGTCCTTTTTGAGGACGATTGCATCGGCGAAGACCTTATCGTCGAAATTGCGTTTGACGCCCACGCCTTCGCGGATGCGCTGGGCCCGCTCGACCGTGCCGGTGACGCTGGTCGTCCAGATCGTAAGTCCCACCTTGATCCGCTGCGTGACCTTCACATGATCGCCCGGGCGCAGCTCTTCAAATGCGATCGAATGCGAGGCCGGCATATCAAATCCTTCTTTTCCCCTGCGCTCTACACTTCTTTCGCCTTGATCCACGTCATCATGCTGCGAAGCTGCTTGCCCACGACTTCGATGACGTGGCTTCGCTCGCGGCGGCGGATGGCTTGAAACGTCGGCTGATTGGCCTTGTTCTCGAGAATCCATTCTTTGGCGAACTGCCCTTCGCAAATTTCCTTGAGGATCTTCTTCATTTCGGCTTTGGTCGCATCGGTGACGATCCGCGGGCCGCGCGTGTAGTCGCCGTATTCGGCCGTGTTCGAAATGCTGTACCGCATGTAATTGAGTCCCCCCTGATACATGAGGTCGACGATCAGCTTGAGCTCATGCATGCATTCGAAGTAGGCCATCTCGGGCTGGTATCCCGCCTCGACGAGCGTTTCGAACGCCGCCTTGACCAGCGCGCTCACTCCTCCGCAGAGCACAACCTGTTCGCCGAACAGGTCGGTCTCGGTCTCCTCGGCGAAGCTGGTTTCAATGACGCCGCCGCGCGTGCCGCCGATGCCTTTGGCATAAGCCAGTGCAAGTTGCCGCGCCGATTCAGAGGCTCCCGGCCAAAAAGCGATGAGCGATGGAACTCCTGCTCCCTTCTCGAATTCGGCTCGCACCAGGTGCCCCGGTCCTTTGGGGGCGACGAGCGCCGCATCGACCCCTTGCGGCGGCAGCACCTGGCCGAAGTGCATGTTGAAGCCGTGCGAGCACAACAAGAGGTTGCCTTGACTCAGATTCGG
>DATGKC010000307.1:0-6730 GCA_035294845.1 Planctomycetaceae bacterium
TCCATCCATAACTTCCTGTGCACGCTTGTCGCTGAATGTTTTCGGGGAAGCCGGATGCGGGAAATCTGCCAGTCCGGTTTGAGGAGGGGAGAGGCGGCAGCATCGGGCTGCCCCTCTCCTACTCGCCCGGTCATTTGTCTTTTTGAATCGTTTCGGTTGTCCGCCGCGGCGGAACGGCCGCGCTGACGCCATTACCCGCTGATCCGAACGCTTGACGTTTGAGACGGAATGTCTTTACGATAGTTTGGATAGGGAATCCAGCAAGGGGGTGCGCCATGCTCATACGACTGATCTTGTTCGCGGCCCTGGCATTTCCCGTGGGACAGGCTGAACCGGGTGAGCCCGATGTTCAGAAGTCGTTAGCCGAACATCGGCTCGCTTTCGCTCGACAAGCGGCTGCCCTCTATCGGTTTCGAATTCCCCGTCGCGAGAAGGTCGAAGTGAAGCTGCACCCCGAGCCACTTTTGCGTTGGAACAATCAGGTCGTCCGCGAAGACGACGGAATGTTGTTCCTGTGGACCGAAAGGGCCAAAGGGAGACCACTGGCGACTGCACAATTCTTCCTGGTCGAGAACGCCTGGCATCACGAATTCCAATCGCTATGTTTGAGCGGCTTCGACGCGCGCATGGAAGGAACCGCGGGCGACGGTTGGAGCTGGCAGCCGAATCGGCCCGGTCTCGAGTTCGTTCCAGCCGAAAATGCCGATCCGCCGGCCGGCGCCGCCGGACTGCGCGTCCGCCAGATGAAGTCGATCGCCGAGCGATTCACGGCCGCCGTCGATCGCCGGGGCAAGTTCGAATGTCCCGACGAGCTGCGGCTGTTGACGACGCCGGTGTATCGCTATTCGGCAACCGATCAGGGCGTTGTGGACGGAGCGATGTTCGCCTTCGTCCAAGGGACGAATCCCGAGGTGCTGGTCCTGGTCGAGGCGGTTGAAACCGGCCCGGGAACCAAGGTTTGGCGCTATGGGTTTGCGCGCATGTCGTCGTTCTATCTCCGCGTGCGTCGCGGCGATCAGGTGGTTTGGGAGCAGAGTGCCGAGCCGGTACCCACGCGCGACCGCGCCGGACCTTATTTCTTCCGGTTCGGCGCCCAGACCGATCGTTCACACGAAATCGAACTCGCCCCGTAGTCGGCGAGCGCACGGGCAATTGCAGCCGCGGTTGCCGTCTGCGTTCACGGGAGCAAAATGTCGGAGACTTGATTGATCCGGTCGCGAATGTCGTCTCGGCACGTGCACCGCCCCTCATATTTGAGGCCGTAACATGCCGGGGCCGGATGATCGAAGATCGTGTGGCAGCCGCCGTTCCCGCAGCTCCAGCAGACGCCGGCGCAACCGGAAAGCAGCATCAACGACGCGGCGACGAGGCAACGCGAACCGGCTCGAACGGCACTGCGCAACATGGGACGTCCTTGTCAATGCGGCGTGTCGGGTGGATTTAAGCGTGATATCGGCCGGCCGCGATCACGCATCCAGCAACGATGCAATGCCTGGCCTGAGAACCGCCAAAAAAACCGGATTTCACGAAATAAACGCTACGCGCGTTACAGCTTAACGCTCTGCTTCCCGGTCCCATAAATGGATGATGCCCCGTTTGAGAGCGATTGTGACGGCGTGCGTGCGGTCGGTGGCCTCGAGCTTTTCCAGGATGTTTTGGACGTGCATCTTGATCGTCCCGTCGGCTGTGCCCAGGCGCGCGGCGATTTCCTTGTTCGCCAACCCCTGCGCCACCAGCGTCAGGACTTCGGTTTCGCGAGGCGTGAGCGCGGCCTGGGGAAAATAATCGGCCAGCCGCTGCGCCACGTCCGGCGACATCAGCTTGCGGCCCGAGTGGATGACGCGAATGGCGTTCAGGATTTCGGCATGGACGCTCTCTTTGAGCAGGTAACCTCGGACGCCGGCCTCCAGCGCGCGGTAAATATCCTGATCGCCGTCGAAACTCGTGAGCGCGAGAATTCTCGCCTCGGGGAATTCCTCGCGAATGATCTTGGTCGCGCCGATTCCGTCCAGGACGGGCATCCGCAAATCCATCAGCGTCACATCGGGCCGATGCTGGCGGAATAGCTCGATCGCGTCGCGTCCATTGCTGGCCTCGCCCACCAGCGAGATGTCGGCTTCGTTGCTCAAGATGGCGGCGATCCCCTTTCGCACCAGCGGGTGATCGTCGACGCACAGGACGCGTATTTTCGTGCCGGGCCGGATTTCGGTCATTGAGCTTCGCCTTCCCCGTCTGCCTTGTCGCTTCGGCGCGCATCGACAATTCGCGGAAGCTCCAGGCGAACTGTCGTTCCCCGGCCGGCCTGGCTTTCAAGCGACAACTCGCCATGAATTTGAGCAGCGCGCTCGCGCATGCCGACGAGTCCGTAATGGCCCGATTGCGAGTGCTCGCCGTTGTCGGCGGCAAACCCGACCCCGTCGTCGCGAATCGTCAGGCACAAAAGCTGCGGAGTGCAGTTCATGGCGACTTCGATCGTCCGCGCGCCCGAGTGTTTGACGGCATTCGAGATCGCCTCCTGGGCGATTCGCAGCACGTTGTACTCGACCTCGACCGGCACGCTTTGCGGATCTTCGGCCAGACGCAGCGAGAGTCGAACGTCTCGTGTTTCCGTGAGCTGTCGCGCGGCTTGAGCGACCGCGGCGGCCAGTCCGGCGGTCCGGTCACCGGCGAAGGAATTGCCCGACGCGCTGCGCAAACCCCCCACCGATCGCCGCGCGTCGCGCAGACACGATCCCGCATCCTGAATGATCTCTTCCAGCGTTTGGCGTTCCGGCGAGCGGTTCAACCGCGCGGCCAATCCCTGCATCTGCATCGTAATGCCCGAGAATCCTTGAATGAGGGTGTCGTGCAGCTCGCGGGCGATGCGGCTGCGCTCGGCGAGCACGGCGTTCCAGCGCGCCTTGACCTGCAACACGCGCAGGCGAAAGGCAAGCCAGCCGGCCAAGGCAATCGATGCCGCCGTCGCGGGGATAAACCACCGCGTCTGGTAGAAGTAGGGCTGGAGGGCCAGCTCGACAGGCTGCTCCGCCTCGCTCCAGGGACCGTCGAGATTGGCGGCGCTCACGCGGAACCGGTAGCTCCCGGGGGGCAGGTTCGTGTAAAACGCCTCGCGGCGCGAACCGGCCTCGATCCAGTCTTTGTCGAATCCGTCGAGTTTGTGGCGAAACGCGATGCGCGTCGGCGAGGCGTAGCTCAGCGCCGTGTAGCGAAAATAAACGTTCGTCCTCCCGGGGGGCAGCTTCGGGATTTGGCCGGGGTGCACGTCTTGGCCGTTCACTTGCGCCTCTTCAACCAGCACGGCGGGAGGCGGCAGCACGCGCTTCAAATGCGCGGGATCGACGATGATCACGCCATGAATTGTGGAAAACCAAATTCCGCCCCCATGCAGCTTGCACACGGCCGGCTGCACGCCGCTCTGACATTCGACGGTCCGCTGGGCATCGGTCGGGCTGAATGGCGTGCTCGTCAATCGCGAGAGCCGGCCGGCCGCGAACGCGCGCAGGTCAGCGCGATGCATGTAGAAAATTCCGCGGCTGCATGCCATCCACAGCCGGTCGAGATCGTCCGCGACGATTCCGAAGAGATCGTCATCGTACAGTCCGTCTTTGACGGTGAACCGGTGAATCTTGCCGTCTTCGATCATCGCCAATCCGTTGCCTTGCGTCCCCATCCAGAGCAAGCCCTCGGCATCCTGAAAGAACGCACTCACATCATGCGTTTCCGGCGCATCGGTGAGCGCGCGCATAGCATGGTCGGTGCAACGGAATAATCGGCCTCCTGCGGTCGAAACGATCAGGCTGTCGCCGCCATCAACGAGCGCGACGACGGCTAACCGCAGATCTTCACGGTCTGCCTCGGGCGGCACGAATCGATCGCCGTCGAATTCCGCGAGGCCAAGCGCCGTGCCGGCCCACAAGACGCCGCGCCCGTCGCGGCATAGGCATGAAACGGCGTTCGAGGGAAGACCTTGGCCGGTCGTGAACGATTGGTCGATTCGGCCCGCGCGCATGCGACAAAGTCCCACGTCGGTGCCGATCCAGAGTTCGCCTCTCTCGCCGCACGCAAGCGAAAGGATCGTGTTGCTGGTCAAACCGTCATGAGTGGTTACGGCCGGCGAACAACGGCGCCCATCAAAACGGGCGAGGCCGTTGCCCAGCGTGCCGATCCACACCATTCCCGCCTCGTCCTCCAGCACCGGCCCGGTATCATTGCCGGGGAGCCCTTCGCTCGCCGTCAGCGGGATTGTGCGCCGATCGACGAATTGATTGAGGCCATGCTTTGTCCCCGCCCAAACGTTCGCTTCGTGGTCTTCGCAGAGCGTGAAAACCGTGCTTTGAGAAAGCCCATCGCGGGTGCGAAAAGTCTCGATGTCGTCGCCGTTGAGACGGCTGATTCCGTCTCGGGTGCCCACCCACAGCGTTCCGTCGCGAGAACAGGCCAGGCATTCGATCGAGTCGTCGGCCAGACCTTCGGCGCGCGTCATTCGCCTTTCGTGGCCGGCCGAAAGTTCTACCAGCCCGGCGGTCGTGCCGATCCAGAGGGCGCCTTCCTTTGCGGAGGCGATCGCTCGAATGGAGGCTCGCGGCGGGAGAGACTCCAGTTTGCGGGACGAAAACTTCGCTCCGTCCCAAATGCTCAGCACCGCGCCTTCACCCCCCGACCAGACCGTTCCATCTCCGTCCTGGCACAAGGCGCGAACATCGTTGGTGCTCAATCCCTGTTCGGTACGGTACACTGTGATTTCGCCCTTGCGCAGACGAACCAGACCTTCATTCGTTCCGGCCCACAAATCGCCGGCGTGGTCGACGCAAAGACATGAAACATGCTCGGTAGGCAGGCCCTCGGCGCGACTGAGGCGCAGCGCCGCGCGGCCATGAAGCCGAATCAATCCCGAGTCGTTCGTGGCGATCCACAGATGGCCGTCGTGGTCTTCGCATAAATCTTCGATCCAGACGCTTGCAATCGAAACATCGGGGCCGCCCTGTGCGGGAGCGAATCGAACTCCGTCAAAATGAAACAATCCCGACTGCGTCCCCAGCCAGATGTAGCGGTCGGACGTCTGGAAGATTTTGAAGATCGTGGCCTGAGGAAGGCCCTGCTGGACCTGCCATTTGCGGAGCAATGCCTGCGTCAGAGCGCGATGGGAGTCAAGCGCGCTGGCCGCCGCGGAATCGAGCAAGACAATCAATCCGGCCAATATCAGTGCGGCGAACGATTGACGATTGGCCCGATTGAAGCCATCTTGCGATCGTCGTTTCCTTGTTCCGGGAGCCATTTGCTTGTCATCTGCTTGCCGCTCGGCGGATCGCCATGCGCCGCATGAAATCCATTATAGGCTGCCGCGGCGGCGACTTTCATCCGGAATGTCGAACGGCTCACAAAGTGATCGCCGCGCCGGCATCCACGACGAGAGTTTGTCCCTGCACCATGTCGCTTAGGGACGAGCTGAGATAAAGCACGGCATCGGCCACATCGCCGGGGGCGAGCATGCGATTGCCCACCAGGTTCTTGGCGCGCTGTTTCTCGAGCACCATTTCCCGCTCGGGGATTTGTAACCGCCGATGCGCGAGTACGTCTTGCCGGAGATCCCTTTTTTTTCGTCGAAATACAGCGACTGATCGAGCCGCTCCAAGGGGAGTTCTTTCAGTCCGCATTGGCCGCCGCGCAACAGCTCCCAGAAGGCATCGAGGTTGTGAGCATCGGGGAGTCGGCAACCCATGGCGACGACGGCCAGAGGGCAATCCCGAAAACCGGAAGTCGGCATTCTGTCACCTCCACCGTTGTCAACGCGGTCAAGCGACGCCGTCGGTCCCGAGCGCGGGAACGCAGCATTCTACCGCAGCTTTCGGCAAAAAACAGTCTGCCCAAAGAAACAACGACCCGCCGGAAAAGAACCGGCGGGTCGTTGGTCAGTTCGCTGGCGTACGCCGACGCCGAGTCGCAGGGCGACTACTTTTTGGGCTTGTGCGCGGTGTGGCACTTGCCGCAGTCGACCGCCTTGACGAAGGCGTCTTTCGCCCCGTCTTTGCCGTCCGACAGGTCTTTGCTGGCCTTCACCAGGGCCTCGGTCATTTTCTTCCAACTGTCGGCTTCGCCGGATGGGGCTTTGTTCTTGCTCATCTCGGTGTAGAGCTCGACAAGCTGCTTCTTTTCCTCGGCGCTCGCCGTGTCTTTCTTCACCTTGTCGACCAGGTCCTTGTGCTGCTTCATGACCTCCTTGACCGATTTCTTGGGCTTGTCGTCATCGGCCGCTCGCAAGAGAGAGAGCGCTCCCACGACAATCAGCGCCATCGAGCAACAGAAAATCGGAAACACACGACGCATGAGAAACCTCCCAATGAAATTTGGCGTTCTGGCGCGCAGCGAATGTAATAAAAGGACACAGCCTCGAACGCGAGGGGCGCTCCCGTCGGCGGGCGACCGTCGCCCGTCGGCGCACCAGATATCTCGAAAGTTGTAGCAATCGCCGCCGGTGAGAACAAGGTTGCCCGATTTGACGTCGGGCGATACGCTCAAACCCACCACCTATTCGGAGCAACGCCTCGTGACGGCCTGGACCCGGCTCAACCGCAAAATCGTTCGCTGCGCCAAATGCCCGCGGCTGCGCGAATACTGCCGAAACGTGGCGGAGGAAAAGCGGCGGGCCTTTCGCGATTGGGAATACTGGGGCGGGCCTGTTCCGAATTTCGGCGATGCGCGGGCCCGAATGCTGATCGTGGGACTGGCCCCT
>DATGKC010000308.1:0-4158 GCA_035294845.1 Planctomycetaceae bacterium
CTCAGCCACGTCGGCCGCCTGTGCGAGCTCAGCCGGCCAGCGGAATTCCAGCGTATCGACGGCTCCCTTTAGTGGGAACCCGGCAACGGATGCGATCGACTGCGGTACGCGATCGAGACTGGCTTTTGCCGTGGCTTCGCCTGGAACGATCGCGCTCACCCAGCCCGAACGCTCGGGGCTGTCGCTGGCCGCCAGCTCGGCAAGTCGGTCCGCCGGGCAGATGAACCGTCCCAGCATCCACGCCGCCTGGTCGCCGCAGTGCCGCCGGTACTCGGCAATCGCTTGATCGAGCGATAATGATGCCGGTGGGAAAACGCCCGCGTAATCGATGGCGCCCGACAGCAAGGCGCGCAGGCTGCCGGTCATGGGGAGCCTCGCGGCAGCCACGAGCGGGCGTATTCGTGGTCCTCGATGCTCAGCGCCCCCTTCCCCACTTTCAGCGGCCGGAACGTGTCGAGCATCACCGCCAGCTCGTTCGTTCGCTGTTTGCCGATCGATTCTTCCACTCGACCGGGATGCGGCCCGTGAGGCAATCCGCCCGGATGCAATGTCAGCGATCCGAATGCAATTCCCTTCCGGCTCATGAACTCGTTGTTCGCGTAATAGATGACTTCGTCGCTGTTGACGTTCGAATGGTTGTAGGGAACCGGAACGGCGTCGGGATGAAAATCAAACAGCCGCGGCACGAACGAACAGACGACGAACCCGTCCCCCTGAAACGTCTGGTGGACCGGCGGCGGCTGGTGCAGGCTCCCCACGATCGGCTCGAAGTCGTGAATCGAAAGAATCCACGGATAGTAATGCCCATCCCACCCCACGACATCGAACGGATGATGATCGAGAGTCACTTCCGTGAGCGCATCATACTGCTTGACGACGACGCGATTGTTGCCCGATTCGTTCGGCGTCGCGAGCGTCTCCGGGCGGCGGATGTCGCGCTCGCAATACGGGCTATGCTCCAGAAACTGCCCGGCCTCGTTGCAATAGCGCGACGGCGGGCGAATGGGGCCGGCGCTTTCGATGATGAGCATGCGATGTGCGGCGCTCCCCAGCTTCCAGCGATGCATGATCCCGCGGGGAACGATCACGTAATCGCCCGCACGGTAAGCCAGCTCGCCCATCTGCGTTTCCAAAACGCCGCTCCCCTCGGCGACGTACACCAGCTCGTCGCCTTCGGCATTTCGATAGACAAAATCATCGGCGGCCGTGGGCTGGGCAAACGACAGGGCCACGTCGCCGTTAAACAACAGCGGCGTGCGGTCGAGCGTGGGACTTTTATTTTGCGGCAGGGAATGAGTTTGGAAGTGCCGCATGTGCAGCTTGGGGTTTTCATCGGCGTGCCACTCGTTTTTTCTGAGCAGCCGCGATTCGACGATGCTCGTGGGAGCGCGTCGGTGATAAAGCAGCGACGCCGGACCCGAGAACCCGCGGCTGCCCATCAGGTGTTCGTGATAGAAGCTCCCGTCCGGTTGCCGAAAGGCCGTGTGCCGCTTGCGGGGGACTTCGCCCAACCGGTGATATGCAGGCATGATTCGCTTCGCTTTTTGAAGGGTGCTTGGTAGGCATGCCTCATGCAATACCCGAACGATCGATCAAGAATGTCCGATCACAGGTTCCCGCGCGAGGCCTGCTCGCGCTCGATGGCCTCGAACAGCGCCTTGAAATTCCCTTTTCCGAAAGCATCCGAGCCTTGACGCTGAATGATTTCGAAAAACAGCGTCGGCCGATCTTCGACCGGCTTGGTGAAAATCTGCAAGAGATATCCCTTTTCGTCGCGGTCGACCAGAATTTCCAATTCGCGAATGGCGTTATGGTCTTCGTGAACTTCGCCCACCCGCGGCCAAAGATTCTCGTAATACGAAGCCGGCACCGAGAGAAATTCGACGCCGTTGTCGCGCAGCACCGAAACGGTGTGAATGATGTCTCGCGTGGCGATGGCGACGTGCTGCACTCCCGCCCCGCCGTTGTAATCCAGATATTCCTGGATCTGGCTCTTGCGCTTGCCCGGAGCCGGTTCGTTGATCGGAAACTTGATCAGGTCGTTCGGGTCGGCCATGACCTGGCTGCGCAGCGCCGAAAACTCGGTGGAAATGTCTTTGTCGTCGAACGACATGAACTGATGAAAGCCAAGCACTTTATTGTAATACGTTCCCCAGTCGTTCATCCGTCCGTTCTCGACGTTCCCCACGATGTGGTCGATGCGCTCCAGGCCCGCCCCCGCCGACGGGCGTCTCCGGATTTGATATCCCGGCAAAAATGGACCGTTGTAATCGACCGTCGAAATGAACGAGTGCAGCGTGTCGCCGTAGGCCCGAATCTTCGCGCGGCGGATGCGCCCGAACTTATCGACGCGATCGTAAGGCGCAAGCGCCGTGTTCGCACCGCGCTGCACTGCCTCGGCAAAGCAGGCATCGACGTCGTCGACCAGAAACGCGATGTCCAAAACGCCATCGCCATGCAGCCGCAGATGCTCGGCCATCGGATCGTCCGGCGAGAGCGGCGTGCTCACGACCAGGCGAATGCTTCCCTGGTACAGAACGTAAGAGGCCTGCTCCTTGACCCCTGTTTCCGGACCGGCATAAGCCAACTGCGAAAAACCGAAGGCGTGCCGATAAAAATAGGCGGCCTGCTTCGCATTGCCGACCAACAGCTCGACGTGATGGATTGCCTTAAGCGGCAAACAAACGCCCGACATGCTCGCACCTCCGTGCCCGCGTGGGTCAGTCACAGCATTTCCTCCACATAATTTTACGGCCGCCGCCCGCGGAAGCCAAGAGGCATGCTCGGGATGTTGACTCCCCTCCCCCCGTCCACGGGGGGATCGAGGGGGGGCGTCTGCGCGTCGCGGTGTCGAATGGGAATTGAAAATCAGCCATTGAAAAATGCAAATTGCAAATTGACGCCGTGCGGCCCCAGCCATCGTGGTGGCGGCGATCACCCCCGCCTTGCCGACAGCGAGAGATCATCCCCGCGCTCGGGACGTCGCCTCCCCCTCCCCCCGTCCACGGGGGGATCGAGGGGGGGCGTCTGCGCGTCGCGGCGTCAAATGGGAATTGAAAATCAGCCATTGAAAAATGCAAATTGCAAATTGAACAACGTTGCAAATCAAGGTTGGCCCGACGCCGCAACTCAAACGCTGAAAGCGTTGTGCAGCGCAGCCCTGGGTTGCCCGACCATGTCGGGCTACCCAGGGAACGCGGCGCATTAACAACCCGAACTCTGCAAGAGTTCCGCAGTCTCGCGTGGCCTGCGCTGTTGCCCCGCGCGAAGGCAGAGCCGGCCGTGCCTGGGCTGCGCAAATTGCAGTGTTTTGCGGTCGGCAGTTTTGTCCCAGTTTTCTTCCCCACGTTACAGCGTGATCGGAACGCATCCCAATGGCCCTGTGGAAATTGACATGCACATACCGCCTTGTATCCTCAATGCGTTCCGTTCAGACAAACACAGGTTCGGCGGCGCTCCTGCAATTGCTTGCACAGTAACTGGCGGTCACTCGCTATGCCGCCGTCGTGATAAGTCCTATTTGCCCAGACTCGCCGCGAACCGAGTGAAGGATGAAAGACGGAAAGCCAGGAAAGAAGAGGCAACAAATGAAGGCCAAAAAAAGCCAAGCCAGGGCGAAAACGCTCAAAACGCGCGCCGCCAAGCAGCCGCCTGAGGCCACGGAAAGCCACGCGGCCATCGAGGATCGGATCCGGCGCGTCATGCCCGATCTGCACCCCATCGTCAAGCGACTGGACGAGCTGATCTGCGAGACCATTCCCGGTCTCCAATATGCAGTCAAGTGGAAGCAGGCGTATTACGGGTTGCCGCAACAGGGGTGGATCATCGAGATGGTCGCCTACGACGTCTCCGTGAACGTCGTATTTTTCGGCGGCGCGGAATTCGATGCTCCGCCCCCGCTTGGAAACCGTGGACGGAGCCGTTACGTGAAGCTGAAGACCTTGGAAGAGGCAGAGGACCCCATGATGCGCAAGTGGATCGAAGAGGCACAGCATGTGCCCGGTTGGAAATGACGTCCACGAGGCGACCACGGCCGCGTTCTATCCCCGCGCTCCGGACATCGCCTGCTCCCCTCCCCCCGTCCAGGGGGGGATCGAGGGGGGGCGTCTGCGCGTCGCGGCGTCAAATGGGAATTGAAAATCAGCCATTGAAAAATGC
>DATGKC010000309.1:0-3913 GCA_035294845.1 Planctomycetaceae bacterium
AATGCAGGTCGCATATTAATGGCGCTGCGATTGGCTCTCGTCCCGATGCAACGCGCCCCACCCGCAACGCGGGTGCATCTCATAGCCCAGGGTCGCGCAGCGCACCCTGGGTTGCGAAATTCAAATCTTTTCAACCCCAAGCGGGGTTGCATCGACGCGACATGGTTGTGAGCGATTGCGCAGTTGCCTGTGATGCAACCCTTTCAGGGTAGGCCTGATATTGCGCTTCCGTTTCCAGGGTGCGCTTCGCGACCCTTTGCTTTGCGACCAAAACGCCTTCGGCGTAATGCGCATTCGCTCGCAGCGCTGCGTCTCACGTCTCACATCTCACCCCTCACGCCTCACCTCTCACGCCTCACGTCTCGCCGCCAGGCGAATACTCAGCGGGACTTCCAATCCGTGGCGCGACATCAGGCGCTCGTCGGCCAGAATCTCGAGTGCCGGGCCGTCGGCGTGGATGCGCCCCTGGTCGAGAACGAGCACGCGGCCGCACAATTCGAGCACCAGTTCAAGGTCGTGGCTGGCGATGATCTTGGCGGCCGCGCATTCTTTCAAAATGTCGATCACGCCGCGCCGGGCGCGCGGGTCGAGATTGCTCGAGGGCTCATCGAGCGCGAGCAAACTGGGTTCGCAGGCCAAAACGCCGGCCAGGCAGACGCGACGTTTCTCTCCGAAGCTCAGCTCGCGTGGAGATCGCTCGCCGAGATCGGCCAGGCCCACCGCCGTCAGCGCCTCATCCACGCGGCGCACAACTTCGTCGAGCGGAAACTCGAGATTCATTGGTCCGAACGCCACGTCGTTGCGCACCGTCGGGCAGAATAACTGATCGTCCGGGTCTTGAAACAGAAAGCCCACGATTCGACGCACTTCCGGAAAATTCGCGGGGACGACCGGCATGCCCAGAACTTCGACAGGCGCCGACGGAGCGTTGTCGGCGCCGGGGCCGCTTTGGGCAGCGCTTCCCGCAGGCGCCTGGCGCGTGCCCGTCAGCAATCCATTGAGGTGCAGAAGCAACGTGGTTTTGCCGGCGCCGTTGGGGCCCACCAGGCCCACGACCTCGTGCATGCCGACCGAAAAGCTTACGTCGCACAGCGCGAGCTGTCCGCTTGGGTAGCGGTATGAAAGGTGGTCGACTTTCAGGATTGAAACGGCGGCGTGGGACACAGAAGCAGGATTGCAGGAGAAGGCGATACCGCGCGGTTTCTTCGCGGAATTCCGGTTCAGTTCAGGGAGTGCATCTTGCCTCGCCAGCCCCGGGCGCACATCGCGCCATGAACTCGCTCGGCGCGATCGAGCGCCCGGATCAGCAAAGTTCCCACAAGCTGCACGCGGCTCTTCCAGGCGGTCTTCACCGGGCCCGGGCCGAACGTGCGCGCCCGCTGCGCCGTTCTCATGCGCGCCAGCTCGTCGAACAAGACGAACAGGTAGCGATAGACGAAGGCCAGCAGGGTGGCGAACAGGCGCGGCATCCCGAGCCGGCATAAGCCGGCCAGCAGCCGATCGAACGGCGTTGTATTAACCAGCCACAGCGCCGCCAGAAACGCCACCAGCGTCCGGAACACGATGCCAAAGGCCGTTTCCCAGCCGCTGGCGAAACCATGCGAGAGCGGGGCAGCCAGCGCGGTCATCAAGACCAGCGGCAAGATCAGCAAGATGCGCCGCGCCAGGTACGCGATGGGGATCTCCGCCAGGCTCAGAGCGGCAAACACCAGGCATGCCAGGCACCCCTGAGCAGGCCAGTAGGATGCCGGCAGCACGATCGACACAAAAATCACCGACAGCGTGAGAACGATTTTCAGCCGCGCGGGCATGCGGTGGCAGACCGTGTTTCCCCGGCTGAACCGGTCGAGGAAATCAGCCGGCATGACTGGGCCCTGCATCTTGGTCGGCCAGCCGCGGCTTCGAAAATCTTCCGAACGCGAATGTCATGCACAACACCGCGGAAGTTCCCAGCACCCCCGCCAGCGACACCGACAGCTTTTGCCAGAAGCCGGACGAGTAATCGACGCCTGGAATCGGGACCTCATAATCCGAGAGCAGCGGAGCCCACGGTTTCCATTCGAGCGCATCGAATTGGAGCCGTTGCGCAACGGCTTCCAGTCCGTCGGCTCCTTCGGCGGCGAAGGGCGCTATGAACGCCGCCACTGCCAGCGCCGCCACCGCTCCCGTCCCAACGATTCTCCCCAATCCGGCAACTGCGCCGCGCCGCGAAAGCGGCTCTTGAATGAGATCGGGGCGCACTGCAAGAATGTAGCTTACGATTCCCCCCGTGATCAGCGCCTCTCCCACGCCGATGAGGCTGTGAAAACTGGTCATCAGCGTAAAAAGCATCGAGAGGTCGAGCGAACCATCCGGGTGCGACAGGGCGAACTCGATGCAAAACAGCGTCGAGCCGGCGATCACACTCGTCCATGCGGCAATGACGGCTCCGGCAACGATGCCCTTTCGACCCTGAACGCGAGCGCGGATGAACGAATAGATTGCATAGCCTCCCAGAGCCCCGACGACGCCCATATTGAGGACGTTGGCCCCGTAGGCCAGCCACCCGCCATCTGCAAATAAGGCCATCTGCAAGAACAGGACGAGCGCGAGCGCCACGCATCCGGCCCAGGGGCCAACCACGACCGCGGCCAGAACTCCGCCCAGAAGATGCCCATACGCCGGCGCCGCCAGCAGCGGAAACTTGATCATCTGCCCAGCGAAGATGACCGCCGCCATCATGCCGGTGAGGGGCACGGTTCGCAGTGAGAGCGTCTGGTTCAGTTTGCTCAGACTCAGACCCAACGCGCCGGCTGCGATCAATCCCGCGCCGATCGAGACCTCGGCGCTCAGATATCCATCTGTAATATGCATGGACTGATTAGTTCGCAGATTGGCGGTTGCTTACCGTCGCCGCTGAAAACCAATCTAAAGGAACGGCCGCAAAACGGGAAGCGACCCGCGTGGAATATCGACGCGTAGCGGAACTCGCCAGAGTTCCGTCACCCAGATCCGGGAACCGCGCCCTGCGATCCTGCGAAAAATCACGCCGACAGCCTGTTATCGAATAGACGCGTCGCGCGTAGCCGTTCCACAGGTTCTATGCGTCCCATTCGTGGCCGCAGCAGTCGCAGGCAAAGCCCACGAGCGTCCCCGATCCCGGCACCGGCATGTGATTGCGGAACATGAGGGCCGGCTGGGCGTCGACGGGGACCGCCGATGCGCGGCCGCATTCCGGGCAGTTGCGGTTCTCGTGAATGAGTCGGGCCCGAGCTAAAAGATCGCGCTCGCGCGTGCGGCCGATTTTTGCCGCCGATCGCGCAAAAGGGAGAATGACGGGCGCCTCGTCCGAATCGCTCTGCCAGTCGGCGTCGACCGGCGCGTATAAGGAAAGCGTCTGCGGCCAATGCAATTTCAAACAGCTCATCCGTGAGCCTCCCATGTCTAGGGCCGTCGTGGCCGGGGTTGAAATTCTTTTGCTACGGCACCGTCGCGAATGAAACCGAACGGCGCCGAAAAACATCGGCTTGCCATCCGAAACAATCGCCTTGGTCGCGAAGGATAAACCGTGCGTCCGATCGGTGCAAGACGTGTCGGCTGGTTTTTTTCACTTTTTGTAAGTATTTCCAGCGCCGTCAGCGGCCCGCCGATTCCAGGAATCTGCGCGCGGTTTGCATCACGTATTGCTCGGCGCAGCCATAGCCGATCGCGCGATAGCCCTGCTCGCGGGCCCACTTCGCCGTCTCCAGGTCGCGAGCAGGAAATCCGCAGGCCACATTGTGTTTCTGGCACGCCTTGAGAACGCGTGCCGCGGCTTCCATCACTCGCGGATGGCTCGTTTCGCCTGGAACCCCGTAGTCGGAGGCGAGATCGCCCGTCCCCACCCATAATAAATCAAGTCCCACCTGGGCGATTTCGTCAATGTTCTCGACTC
>DATGKC010000310.1:0-3745 GCA_035294845.1 Planctomycetaceae bacterium
AAAAGGCCACGCTCGACCCGACCAAAATCTCCGGCCGATGCGGCCGCTTGAAATGCTGCCTGCGCTATGAATACGACACCTACGAAGAATTCCGCCGCGAGCTCCCCGGCGTGGGGGCCCTTGTGGTGACGCGACAGGGACAAGGCAAGGTTATCGGGCACGAAATTCTCGCGAAAAAGCTGCTGGTGCAATACGCCGACAGCCGGCAGATCATGGCCGATCTTGCCGACGTGCTGACCGTGGTCAGCAAAGGAAAAAAGCCGGCCGGCGAAGAAGCATGACGCCCCAGGCGTGTCTTGCGTAAACGCGCCGGTTCGGGTATGCATGAAGTTCGAGTCGAGCACGATCGCCCATCATCACAGCACGGATTTACTGAACCTGCGAACATTATGAGCACGACCCAGAAAACCCAGTCTTCCCGTCTGCGTTATCATCCCCACGCGAAAAGCTTTCTGTTCGACGCCTTGAGGCGGTCTCAGCAGAATCTCGGACGGTGTTGCGATCACGGCGACGAGCGAGCCCACATTACCGGCCCTGAGCTGCTGGAAGGCATCCGCGAGTTCGCGCTGGAGCGTTTCGGCCTCATGGCGCGCACGGTATTTCACTGCTGGTCGATCTACAAGACCGACGATTTCGGCCGCATGGTTTTCGACCTGATCGAGCAGGGTCAAATGCACAAGACCGACAGCGACCAGCTTGCCGACTTTTCCGACGTCTTCGATTTTGCCGAGGCCCTCGACAACCAGTACCGTATCGATGTCAGTCACGCGTTCTCGTAGCGGCCCGCCCGATCCGGCAGACTCAAATCCGGTCTCTTCTGCTTCGGGCACGTCCGGCGCGGATCGTTCCGCCCGGGTCGGTTCAGCCGAGGCCGTTGCAGCCAGAAGCGCTTCGCCGCCGCACGTTGAAGGCCGCGGCCGCCTGCTCACGCTATGCATATTTCTGGCCATCGCGTGGTCTGCGTCGCTGCTCGCGATGGATCTCTGGACGGCCAATCCTCGCGTCGTCAGCCGCGACCAGATCCTCAAATCGGATTGCGTCGTCATTGCCCGCCGTCTCGAGAAACAGGGCCGAGTCGAAGTCGAGCGGGTGCTTGCCGGCGATGTTGCGCCGGGCGAAGAGCTGCGGGTGGCGAATCTTTCCGGGGCGGCGCGTTGGGACGACGGCCGCCCGCGCATCCTGGCGCTATCGCGCTCGCGTCGCGGCTACGTGGTGACCGAGCTTCCAGGGCAGCAGGCGGGGCCTTTGATATATCCGGCCGAGCCGGGCGTCATCGATGAGATCAAGGCGATTCTTCGAGAGGGCCTTTGACAGTGCCCCGCGGGCGTGTAATATAAAGGTTCGCTGAAACATCGGCTTCGGCGACTCTCGCGAATTCTCGGGCCCGCTTCGGGACAGACGTCGTTTTCTCATCGTTTTTTGTTTTGAATTTCATGTTGTGCATGGGACGCGTCGGGGCCGGCGCCTGTCGAAACGGAATGGCAAACACCTAGCATGTCCTCTTCGAAAGTCGACGAGATTTGCCGGTGGTTGGTGCGCCTCGATCTGGTGCCCCAGCACCAGCTTGAAACGTGCCTGGGGCAATTGGGCAGAAAGAGCTGCCAGACCGAAGAGATACTCAGATGGCTGGAGCATAAGGGAATTCTCACCTCCTACCAGGTGGGGCGGATCGAAAAAGGAGAAATCGACGGGCTGGTGCTGGGCTCGTACAAATTGATGTACCGCAACGCCTCGGGCAGCTTCGCGCGCGTGTACCGGGCGTGCGATTTGCGGTCGAGAAAGATGGTGGGGCTTAAAGTGCTCAGGCAGCGCTGGTCGGAAGACCCCAAAGCGGTCGCCGAGTTCCATCGCGAGGCCGATCTGGGCAAGGCGCTCAAGCACGAGAACATCGTCCCGATCTACGAAGTGGGGCAATCGAGCGGGCAGCATTTCTTTTCGATGGAGTTCGTGGAAGGGGGCAATCTTCGCGACTTCATCAATATCCGCAAGAAGCTGTCTCCCCAGGAAGCGACCAAGTGCGTGCTCGATATGACCACCGGGCTCGATTACGCCTTCAGCCGCGGTTCGACGCATCGCGACCTGAAAATGACCAATGTGCTCATGAGCAGCCAGGGGGTGGCCAAGCTGGTCGATTTCGGTCTGGCGGGAGTGGCCGAAGACGAACGCTACGACGGCGAAAGCGCGCAGCGCGCGTTAGAGTACGCCACGCTCGAAAAAAACACCGGCGCCCCGCGGAACGACCCGCGCAGCGACCTGTATTTTCTGGGAGCCATCTATTACGAGCTCGTCACCGGCGTGCCCCCCTTGCCGCGCTCCAAAGACCGCTTCGAGCGCAGCCAGTTCAGCCGCTATTTGCAGGTGCGCCCGGTGCGGGCGCTGGAACCCAATCTTCCCCGCTCGATGGCCAATATCGTCGATCGATTGATGCAGCTCAACCCGGCCCAAAGGCACCAGACGCCCGCCGAAGCTTTGCGCGACCTGCGAACCGCGTTTGCCGATCTCGATCAGTCGTCGTCGGCCGCGAGCGACGTTCCGGCCGATTCGACGCGCCCCTCGAGTTCGTTGAGCGCGGTGCACACGATCATGTGCATCGAAGACCGGCACAAGCAGCAGGACGTGCTCCGCGAATATTTTTCAAAGCACGGGTTTCGCGTGCTCGTGCTTTCCGACTTGCAGCGCGGTCTCACTCGCTTGCGAAGCAATCCTCCCGATTGCATGGTCATCATGGGAGATGCGCTGGGCGAACAGGCGCTCAAGGGTTTCAGCGAGGCCCAGGCGGTGAAAGGCAATTCGCCGGTCGGCATCGTGCTGGTCTTGGGCGAACAGCAGTCGTCCTGGAAAGACCGCCTCGCCGAAAACTCGTCGTCGCGCGTGCTCGTTCAGCCCGTAACGCTCCGCGAGCTGCGCAAAGTCATCAAGCGCATGCTCGGCGCATCGAACAACGGCGACGGAGGCGACGAGACCGGAAACGGCCGGGCGTAACTCGCGGCTCCCCGCTGGTAAGCGTGCGGCGGGTGATCATGCCGCGGGCGTTTTTACTTCGCAGCTTGGACGCTTGCGAGCCAGCCCGGCGCAATCAATCGCTATCGCCAGGCGATTCGCCTTCTTCCACGATCACGAGCCTTTGATTGGCTTCGATCGGGCCGGCCACCGTCTGGCGGATGCCGCTGGGCCATTCGATATCAATCTTGTCGATCGCCTCGGCGGCGCCCAGCCCGAAATAAAGGGGCACAGCACTCTGCGAGAGGTAGCCCGATTGGCCGTCGTGCACCTGGGTGAAAACGCGCCCGCCCGCGGCGACCTGCACTTTGGCCCCCAGCGCGTCGCGGTTCGAGCGTGTGCCGCGCAGTCGAATCGTTGTGTAGCGAAGCCCCGCATTTTGTTCGCTCAGGCTGCTGACGAGCAGCATGGGCGGGCTGTTGAAATCGTTCGTCACAATGTCCAGGTCGCCGTCCTGATCGAGGTCGACGATCGCCGACGAGCGCGAGCCGATCGCGGCCCATACGATGACGCGCTCGCGGCGCCCTTCGCACAGCTTGCGACCCGCATCGGCGCCCGAGCAATCGAGCTCGAACCAGGGGGTCGCCGTTTTGCCGCCGCAGCGCGGCTCGACGCCAAGAATGAATTCGGCGTCGCGGAATTTCACCCCTTGGTCGTTCAGCAACAGTGAATTGACATGGTAGCGATAGGGCATATTCATCGACGACGTGATGAACGCATCCTGGAAGCCGTCGGCATTCAAGTC
>DATGKC010000311.1:0-5875 GCA_035294845.1 Planctomycetaceae bacterium
ATGCTTTGGTTAGCGGCCTTCGGCCGCGCTGGGAAATCCGCGGTTCCTGAGCTTGTTGTCCGTCCCGCCGAATGACATTCCATGAAAACGATTCGAAAACTTGCAGCGCGGATGCATGCTGATCTGACCGCCCGTGTGTGCCTGCTGACGCTCGTGACCATCGCTATTGGGATCAATAGCGCGGCGGCGGAGGACAATTCTGCGCCCGAAACCATAAAGGAGACTGTCGAGGAGACAATTCACGGTGTGAAAATCGCCGATCCCTATCGCTGGCTCGAAGACCAGCACAGCGCGGCGACGCGCGAATGGATCGATCGGCAAAACCGGCACACTGACGAAATTCTCGCGAAGTTCCCCGGCCGCGAGCGCATCGCGCGCCGCCTGGGCGAATTGATGAAAGTCGACAGCATCAGCACTCCCACGCCGCGCGGCGGCCGCTATTTTTTTACCAGGCAAGACGCATCCCGCGATCTGCCCGTTCTGTGCCTGCGCGACGGAAACAAGGCTGACGACGAAATCTTGATCGACCCGCAGAAGCTCTCGGCCGACGGCTCCAAGACCGTGAGCCTGCTCGACGCTTCGCAAGACGGCAAACTCCTGGCCTACGGGATTCGCGTCGGCGGCGAGGATGAGGTCGAAGTTCGTCTCTTCGATGTCGACAAACGGGCCGACACGGCCGATCGCCTGGAGCGCGCACGCTACTTCGGCGTGTCGCTGTCGTTCGACAAGCGAACGGTGTTCTATTCGCGGCACGGCAAAGAGGGCTCCCGCGTCTACCGCCGTGGGCTCGGCGCGGCCGCTGAAAAAGAAACGCTGATCTTCGGCGAGGGGTACGACGCCGGAGTGGGCATCAGCCCCGGATTATCGGAAGACGGCCGTTATCTTTTGATCAACGTCTGGTACGGGTCGGCGGCGCGCAAGACCGAGATCTATGCCCGCGATCTCGCGGGCGACCGCCCCATCGCTCCCATCGTGAAAGACATCGAGGCCCGCTTCGCCGGGGGCGCCGTCGACAACCGCCTGTTTGTGCGAACAAATTGGAACGCGCCCAACGGCAAGATCGTTGAGATCGATCTCGAACGTCCCGATCCCAAGGCCTGGAAAGAAATCGTTCCCGAACAAAAAACGGCAGTGCTGCACGATTTTTCGCTCGTGGGCGGCTCTCTTTACGCCAACTACCTCGAAAACGTCGCGTCGAGCGTGCGCGTGTTCAGCTTGTCGGGAGAGCACGTTCGCGATATTTCGTTTCCCACTCTGGGCACAGTCAGCGGCGTGAGCGGCGAGTGGACCGGGTCGGAGGCGTTCTTCGCCTTCAATTCATTTCATGTTCCGACGACGATCTATCGCGAAGACGTGGCGACTCACAAAAGCGACATTTGGGCGCGGACGAACGTGCCGGTGAAGAGCGACAAGTTCGAAGTCGTGCAGGTCCGCTTTCCTTCCAAAGACAATACGTCGATCCCCATGTTTCTGGTTCATAAAAAGGGATTGCCGCTCGATGGAAACAACCCCACATTGCTTTCCGGCTACGGTGGATTCAACGTCAGCCTCACTCCCGCCTACTCGACGCGGGCCGTTCTGTGGATCGAACAAGGGGGCGTCTATGCGGTCGCCAATCTGCGCGGCGGAGGAGAATTCGGCGAGAAGTGGCACGAAGCGGGAATGCTCGGCAATAAGCAGAATGTCTTCGACGACTTTCTGGCCGCGGCCCGCTGGCTCATCGACAACCGCTACACGCGCCCTGAAAAACTGGCCATCACCGGACGCAGCAATGGCGGGTTGCTGGTTGGGGCGGCGCTCACGCAGGCGCCCGAGCTGTTCCAAGCTGTCGTCTGCGGCTATCCGCTGCTCGATATGATCCGCTATGACAAGTTTCTTGTGGCCAAGTTCTGGGTCCCGGAATACGGCTCGGCCGACGACTCGCAGCAATTCAAGACGCTGCTGGCGTATTCGCCTTATCACCACGTCACATCGGGGACGAAGTATCCTGCCGTTTTGTTCTTGACGGGCGATGCCGACACGCGCGTCGACCCGCTGCACGCCCGCAAGATGACGGCCCTGTTGCAAGCGGCAACCGCCTCTGATCGGCCGATTTTGCTCAAATACGACACGAAGCTCGGGCATACCGGCGCGCGGCCCGTCAGCCAGAGCATCGACGACCTGACCGACGAATTCAGCTTCTTGTTCCAGCAATTGAATGTGTCGGTTTCGGACGGCCCGGCGGAGACGGCCGCGATGCTCAACGATCTGTTCGAACGCGAATGGGAATGGAAACTCCAAGAAGACCCGATTTTCGCCTCGGAACTGGGCGACCGGCGCTATGCTGATCGATGGCCCGACGCGACCCTCGGCGATTTCGAGCGGCGGCATAACCACCGCCTCGACGTGCTGCAACGCCTGGAGGCGATCGATGCCGGCGCGCTCTCGCCCGACGACAGGCTCAATTACCAGCTTTTTCGCAAGCACTATGAGAATGACGCCGCAGAATACCCTTTCCAATGGCACCTGATTCCGGTCAATCACCGCGACGGCATTCAGGATGCCGGGGCGCTGGCCGACTCGTTGCGGTTTGAGAGCGCCAAGGATTACCAGGATTGGCTGGCGCGAATGCGAGCGTTTCCCCGCTACGTCGAGCAGACGATCGCGCTCATGCGCGCGGGTGTCAAGCAGCAGATGTTGCTGCCCAAAATCGTGATGGAGCGCGTGCCCGCGCAAATCCGCCGCCAGATCGTCGATGATCCCGAACGAAGCCAGTTCTTCAGGCCGTTTTTGGATGTTTCCAGCGAAGTTCCCGCCGGCGAGCGGGGACGTCTCGCGGCCCAAGCGAAGAAGACCATCGCCGAACAGATTGTCCCCGCGTACCGCAAATTTGCCGCGTTCTTCGAAAACGAATTCCTGCCGGCCTGTCCCGAGAAAGTCGGAGTCTGGCAATTGCCTCGCGGGAAAGAATTGTATGAATTCCGCGCCCGGCAATTCACAACGACCGACCTCGCGCCGCAGCAAATCCATGAGATCGGCCTGCGCGAAGTGACGCGGATCAGATCGGAAATGGAAAAGATCGTCCAGCAGGTGGGATTCAAGGGGTCCTTTCGGCAGTTTCTCGAGCACCTCCGGACCGATCCGCAATTCTACTTTAAAGACACCGGCGAGCTTTTGGCCGCCTACCTTGTGCTCTGCAAAAAGATCGATCCTCAGCTTCCCAAGCTGTTCCGGAAACTTCCACGCATCCCCTACGGCGTCGAAGCCATTCCCGAACAAATGGCCGCAGACACGACGA
Organism: Planctomycetaceae bacterium; assembly: GCA_035294845.1. Lineage (GTDB taxonomy): Bacteria > Planctomycetota > Planctomycetia > Planctomycetales > Planctomycetaceae > JACQFH01. The sequence continues at coordinate 3,278 of DATGKC010000311.1, forward strand.
CGGCCTATTACCGGCCCCCCTCGGCCGACGGCCTGCGCGCGGGAACCTACTTCGTCAACCTGTATCGGCCCGAGGTCCGCCCGAAGTACGAGATGGAGGCGCTGTCGCTGCACGAGGCCGTTCCCGGCCATCACTTGCAGATCGCGCTGGCGAGCGAGTTAGTGGGGCTCCCCGCATTTCGCCGATTTGCGTCGTTCACCGCCTATGTCGAAGGCTGGGGCCTTTATGCCGAAGGACTCGGAACCGAGTTGGGACTCTATCGCGACCCGTACTCGAAATTCGGACAGTTGACGTATGAAATGTGGCGGGCCGTGCGGCTCGTCGTCGATACGGGGATGCACTTCCTGCACTGGACGCGCGAGGACGCGATCAATTTCTTCACCGAAAACACGGCCAAGACCGAGCACGACATCGCCAACGAGGTCGACCGTTACATTTCGTGGCCGGGCCAAGCGCTGGCTTACAAAATCGGCGAGCTCAAGATCCGCGAGCTGCGGGACCGGGCGCAAAAAGCCTGGGGCGGCAACTTCGACATCCGCGAGTTTCACGATGTCGTCTTGCGGCAAGGCGCCGTGCCGCTCGACGTTCTCGAAGAGATCGTCGCCGCGTGGATCGAGAATCGCCGTTAACTCCGATAGAGCACCGCCAGCGCGAGGTTCATGGCATTGAACGCGGCGTGCAGGACGACCACCGAGAGAAAACTGTGGCGTCGATGGTAGACGTAGCCCAGAATCAATGCCAAAGGCGCCAGTGGCAGAACGTCGGCCAAACGGTGCGAAAGGCAGAAAATCACCGACGAAAAGACGATCGCTTTGGCCGGAGCAATCTGCGACTGCGTCCAGCCTTGCAGCAGCACACGGTAAATCAGTTCTTCGGCTATCGGAGCAACAACCACGGCCGATAAGGCGACCCAGGCGACCACTGTAACACCATGATCGGCATCGAGTAACTTGAGAAGGAGGTGTTCGTCTTCCCTGCCCCGCCAGCCCAACTTGTGCACTGCCATCATGGTGAGAAACACGGGGGCGATGCTTGCCAAAAATCCGCCGGCGCCCGAAAGCACGTCGCGGCGCCATTCTCGGGTGCTGAAGCCGAAGTCGGCGGCGCGCAACGGTCCTGCGATTGCGAGCAGCCCCACAACCACCGCCACTTGCAGACACGAAGCAGCGACATTCCACTTGACCGCTGTGATGGACTTGATGGGACCGATTGACTCGGCGGCGAAGTGGGTGACGAACTCCGGCAGGAAGTAGGCGACGAGAAATGTCGCAAAGACGGCTAGCGCAGGCCAAGGAACCGGCCCTTGTTCTGCGAGAGGCAGGGAAGCGCGCCCTCGCGCCCAATGGCTGATGACCCACAACCAAATCAAAAAGCTTCCTGCTAACAGCAAGCTGAGCTCAGGGTTGTCGAAGGGCCTGAAATCGGCCATGATGCGTCCATTCCGTCTTGTTGAGCGCCGCGAAAATCGATTGCGGGGATGGTATCGTGGCAGGCGCTGCGCTTTGGTGCAACCCCCGCCGGACTGCCCGCTGTCCGCCGACTCGAAAGGTGGCGCCAATCCGTTCGTCCGAGGTTTTATCGTTCTGCTGATCCCTGGTTTTCGCCCGCCTGCTGGTGCCGTGCCGGATATTCTCGAGAAAATCGTCGCCGAGAAGCGTAGAGAGATCGAGGCCTCGCGCCGCGCGCAGCCCGTGGAAATGTTGCTCGAGCGACTGAGCCGCGCGCCGCCGGTTCGCGATTTCACCGCCGCGCTGCGTGCGCAAAGCGGGCTGGCGGTGATCGCCGAAGTTAAGAAAGCGTCGCCTTCGGCCGGAGTAATTCGTGCCGATTTCGACCCGGTGACGATCGCCGGGACATATGAGGCGCATGGGGCCGCATGCATCAGCGTGCTCACCGACCGGCAGTTTTTCCAAGGAAGCCTCGAGCACCTTACGACGGTTCGGGGCGCCATCACCCTGCCCGTGTTGAGGAAAGACTTTGTGCTCGATCGCTACCAGGTGCTGGAAGCCCGCGTTGCCGGGGCCGATTGCATTCTGCTGATTGCCGAATGTCTGGACGACTGCACGCTGCGCGAGCTTTATTTCTACGCCTCGGAATTGGGAATGGAGTCGCTCATCGAGATTTACGACGCCGACAACCTCGATCGGGTTTTGAAGCTCGATCCGGCCCTTGTGGGCATCAACAACCGAAATTTGCGAACGCTTGTCACCGATCTGGGCCACTCGATCTCTTTGGCGTCCCGCATCCCCGAAGAGTGCCTCTTGGTCAGCGAAAGCGGCGTTCACACGCGAGCCGACGTCGAGCGACTGGAAGCCGCGGGCATCCGCGCCGTGCTCGTCGGTGAAACGCTGATGCGCTCGCCCGACATCGGCAAAAAACTCCACGAGCTTCTTGGAAGATCGTGATGTCTAAACACTTGCTAAACGAGGTTTTTCCGTGCCTGTGAGCCAACACGTCGAACATGTGCTTGTCGTCCCCACGCTGCTCTTTCGCGAGGTGGGATACTTTCAAGGCTTTTGCACCGAGGTCGAGCCCTATTTCAAGACGCTGCTCGACCCGTCTTATGCCAGTTTCCGCCCGCGCGACCAGATGGAGAAC
>DATGKC010000312.1:0-3294 GCA_035294845.1 Planctomycetaceae bacterium
TTTGCACGCATGGGCTATGCCGAGGCGGCGCGCGAGCAGGCCGTCGTGATACCTTCGACGGCGACGCGCTTTGAAACTGAGATTCAGCTCCGCATGACGCTGGCCCACCTCGAACTCGATCGGGCCGAGGTTGCAATCGCCGATCGAATGATTGGCGAAGCCGAAAACTTCCTGCACCGCGGCATCGACTGCGGCGCCATCGTCGACCCCTGGAACATCTTGGGATTTCAGGGGCAGTTTCCGTTGTTTGCGGCGCGGGAAGACAGCGTCAGCGATCAACGGGTCGACAAACTGCTGGCGATGATGGAGCAGGCGTTCAACGCCTATTCGAGACTGGTCTGCGAGGCTGCCGCCGCGGGTGACGACGGCCTTTGCCGAACGGCTGCCGGCCGATTTCGCCGGTTGGCCGAATTCTGGGACAAGTTCGCGACAACCAGCGTTTCCGATTTGCCGGCGATCCACGGGGGTGAAAGTTACGAGTCGGCCGTGCGCGTGGCCGAGGCGCTCTCGGCGTGGCACCGCGAGGGGGTGGGCGACGGAAACATCGCCTTTTGGAAGCGGCGGATCGACGATTTTCAGTCGCCGCGCGCTTACGCCATCGTGATCGATCTCTTGATCCGGAAGAAAGACATCGTCGCGGCGATGAATCTTTTGATTCAGTGGCTGAGCCAGAGCCAGTCGGTGCCGCTGGAGGCGGGAGGCTACTCGTTTTCTCCCTTGATGCTCCGCTGGCTGAATCTTGTACTGGACGGTGATCGGGCGGCCGCCTGGCCTTTGGTGCGAAAGTTCTTCGAATTCTTCGAGGCCAATGCGGGCGAATGGGTCGCGGTTCCGGCGCTTGTGCGCGGGGCCGCCGGCGAATTGCAGCTTGGCGGGACATCGGCCGACCGCCGCAGCGCGGGGCCCTTTGCCGCCGACCACAATGAGCCGGGTCCTGGTGCGTTTGCCGCTGAAGAGGGCCCGCTCATCGATCCCGACGAATTCGTCGAAGAGAGTAGCTCTCTCTACGGCGCGGCCTATGAAAACGTCGTTTACCGCGATAGCGCCCAGGACGGGCAAACGGGAGACACGGTCGACGAATCGGGCCCGCATTTCGACACCGATCTCGATCTTATTGCTGGTCCGGTCGATGCCCGCTTGCGGTTCCTCGTGACGCTCTCGCAAACATGGGGAGTCGTGGCCGACTATTTGTCGGAGGGACCTGCAAATTCCGGCGAGCGCGCCGCCGGCGCCCAGCGCTTGATGGTGACCGACGAGCAATTGGGCGTGTTGCGGCACTGGGAAGCGCGAAACGGCCAATTGATTGCAGGAATCACCGCTCTCACCGACGACCTGGCCGCCTGGGAACCGGCCGAGCCGGGCGGCGACCCGGATTCCTTGAGCGAGTACGACCGCCAATTGCACGTAAAATTCGGATTGCTCAATGCGGTGATCTCGGCGGGAGTCGCGCTCACGGATACGGCCCGCATGCTCAAGTGCCTCACGCACAAAGAACCTTCTCAGGCCGCTACGAAAGACTTCGAAGAAACGTCTCTCTTGCTTTTGCGGCGCCTGGCCGAAAAAAACCGCGCCGGTGTGCGGCGTGCGCTTCCATTTTTACTGCGGCACCTTGCGCGCCGGGCGCTGCTCTACGTTCCTGTCGATCGCGGGGGCCGTCCCAAAGACATTTTGGCCGCTCGGAATTTGCAGTCGCTGATTCGCACGCTTCTGGCCCAAATGCCGCAGTTGGGGTTGTTTCGCGAGACCTGGCACCTGCTGCGAATCGCCTACGTGATGGAGCGCACTTCGCCTCCCACCGGCATGTCGATTACCGAATTTGACCGGCTGCTGGAAGCCGCACTGCATGCGACGCTGGCAAGCATCATTTCAGCCCAAACTCCGGACGGGCGGCCGCTCGACGATCAGGCCCTCGTCGACACGACGGGCCAGGTGCTGGAGCTATACCTGCGGCTGTGGCTTAAGCACAGCGCGACAATGCGGCTGAGCAGCGTCGAAGCCCTGAAGGACCCGCCGACTTGGCGCAAGGTCAAATCGTTCATCAAAAAGTACGGCGCCGACCTGTTTCACCCGCGGATGTTGACGATGGGCAACCTGCGGGGCATCGTGCAGCGCGGGGCTGAGGCGTACCTCGATTATCTCTCCGAAAACGAAGACCCGCTGCACCCGGTGAAACTGCTGGAAGAGCTCGACAGCAAAATGTCACGGGGTTCTGCGGCATTTTTGCTCGATACGATCTTGCGGTGCATTGTCGAGAAATTCGACCGTTTTCTCGAATACAATACGACCACGACTCAATCCGACTATGGAGAGCAGCTCTACTGTCTGCTCGACTTCTTGCGCCACGAGGCCGACTACGAACGTCAGGCCTGGAATCTGGCGCCCATGGAGCTCGCGCACGAAGTGCTCTCGCGCATGGGACGCCGCACTGCTGCCGAATGGTGGCGCGACGACCTCGAGCGCAAAACGGCTGAAATTGCCAAATCGTTTTTGCAAAAATTGAAACGGCTCGAAAAACAATACGGCATGCGGTTGCCGGGCATTTCCGATCGGCTGGCCGAGCGGTTCGTCAAGCCTTTGGCGCTTGATCGCATTCTGGCGCTCGTCAAACCGGCGATGCGCGATGCCCGCGCCGGGGCTGACTCCGAAGCCTTCCGCCGGCTCAATCGCGAAAGCGAAGAGTACCTCTCAACCACGCTGGGTTCGGCCCTGGAGCTGCAACCGTGGCTCCAGGCGCTCGAAGAAGAGGTGCAGCAGGCGGAAGCCGAGACGGCGGCGCCTTCCGATCAGGATTCCGACGATGCTCAGGCCGCACGCTTATCGATCGATCTCGAAACTCTGCAGCAGCAACTGAACGTATGGGAGAAACCGCTGGTCGATCCGGATGAAGGCATTTGGCCGCTTAAGGACAAATGACGGTTCTGAATCGACGAGCGAAATTCGATAGGCGACTTTCCGGAGGCGCGACGATGAAATCATTGGCCCGTCCATGGCTGCTTATCTGCGCCTTGGCGCTGTGCGCGGTTGCGGGCTGCGGCACGGGTGAATATCGTCCTGCTTCCGACGGTTCGGCTTCTGGTGCGGCCGACAAGCTGCTGCGGGATTCGCCGGAAACCGCCGACGCCGCCGTGCTGGCGGTGATCGATGACCTCAAGCAGAATCGGCTGGAGGGGCTCTGGGATTTTCTGCCCGGCAGCTTCCAGAAAGACCTGAACGATCTGGCGCAGAGTTTTGCCGAACGCATGGATCCTCAGGTATGGAATTCGACGTTTGCGGTGCTGCGGAAGTTGGCCAAGG